>CALBLD010000309.1 GCA_937895775.1 uncultured Clostridia bacterium | reverse complement strand
GTTTGCGATATCACAGGCACTGAGCGGAGGAATATTTTTCGGTTCGGTATTCATTGCCGCCCCGAACAGATTTATTCCCACATCGACATACGGCAGAATGATCTACGGCTTACTGATCGGCGTCGGTGCAATGTTTCTCCGCCTTTACGCCCACATTGACGGCATATACCCGTCGATCGCGATTTTTTCTCTCTTTATTCCGCTCATAGACAAATTTACCGTTCCGTCACCATTCGGAGGTTACACAAATCATGGCAAAAGCAAAACTGTTTCTGAAAAGAACAGCGGATGATCTGACCCACGCAAAACAGTCGGAAATTGCCGTCAACATTCTCCGAATGGCGGGCATATGCGGGGAAATAAAAAAAGGGGCGCACGGTAAGCCGTACACCGAGGACTCCGCCCTGCGTTTCAACATTTCACACACGTGCGGTGCCGTTGCGGTTGCAGTCGGAGATTGCGAAACGGGTGTGGACATCCAGTGCATAAAGCCGATATCCGACCGACTCATGCGAAAATACTTCGGGCAGAATGTTCCCTCCGACCCGAAAGAGCGCGTCAGGCTGTGGACCGAATACGAGAGCTACGGAAAATGGCTCTCCTGCGGCATACCGATAACGCTTCCCGACCTTCCGCACCGCTTCTTTCACACCGAATTCAACAATACGATTGTCACCGTCTGCACCGATTGCGACTGCGACGGCATCGAAATCCTATACATCGACTGAAAAACCGCTTCTGCATTGGCAGAAGCGGTTTTTGCTTATTTGTCTGTTATTTCCGAACCGAAGTCACGCGGCAGTTCTATCCAGAAAGTCGTTCCGCTTCCCTCTCTGCTCCGCACGCCGTACTTTCCGCCGTGCATGGTAAGCGCGGATTTAACTATCGACAATCCGAGTCCGCTGCCCTGCTGCGCACGCTTATGTTCAGAATCGACCTTATAATATCGATCCCATATCAGATTCAGCTTTTCCGGCGGAATACCTGCGCCACTGTCCGAAACCTCAACTCTGACCGCGCTTTCCCTGCCCGTCATCCGCACAATCACCTTTTTATCCTCGCCCGTATAGGTCATCGCATTGTTTATAAGGTTCATTATGGCGCGGACTATCAGCGAACGGTCGGCGCACACGCGCCCGTCGCCGCTTTTTTCAAGGATTATTTCATAACCCATTCTGCCCGCAAGCGTCTTATAGGTCTGAAGAATCCTGTCAAGTTCCTCCGAAAGATCGATATCCTCCGGATGCGGCGTTACATTTCCGCTCTGTATCTTTGACACTTCAAGCATATCGTTCACGAGTGAGCTGAGCCTTCCGACCTCGTCGATTATTGTCTGGAGATTTTCGGGCGTGACCTCACCGGGAATATCCCTCATGATCTCACTGTAACCGGAAATCAGAGTGAGCGGTGTTCGCAGATCATGCGACAGGTTCGCTATAAGCTCCCTGCGCAGTTCATCGACCTTGGAAAGCTCAGAGGCTGCTCTGTTCAGGGTCGATGCAAGCTCGTCAGCCTCCCGATACCCGGCATTTTCATCGAAACGTACGTCATAATTACCCTCGCCGAGCAATTTTGCGCGATTGTTCATTCTGATGAGAGGTTTTGCGATATTTCCCGCCATAACCGCGGCAAGAACAACAAGTATCACCGAGATCACCGCAATTATCACCCCAATTGTACCGGTAACAGTACTCACAGGCGTAAGGTATGCGTTGACCATCAGCAAAACATTATCACCGCTCTCGGTTTCAATCAGCCGTGCAAGCACTACATTCCCCTGTTCACTGCCCGAAAACAGCGAAAAATCGGAAATCTCCGCGCTCTGCATACGCTGACCGTCTCTCAATCCCGGGCGTTCGGGGGTGACGTTCAGATCATAAACCGACACCTTCTTCCCCGACCCCAAAACCTTCATGTAGATCGTCATACAGTCGTTGCCCGAAAGGTCGTAAAGCATACATCCGGCTGTTACGGTTGCCGACAGCCGTTTTCTGTCACCGTTTGCGGGGTCGAATATCTGCATACACACACCGTATTTATCGGAGGCTTTATCCGCAACCGAATAAAAACGATCCTCGTTATACGCTGAGGCGACTTCGCTTGCCGCCTCCCGCATCTCTCCGATCTTTATTGATCGATAAATATATTTCAGAAAAAAGACCTGAAGTACAACGAGGAGGACGAGTGTAACCGCAGTAAAGACAACAAAACAGAAAAATATCTTCGATTTTGCGCCGTTTTCCTTACTTACTGCTTTCAAACCGATATCCTACCCCCCTGAGCGTCACGATGAATTTACTGTACGGTCCGAGCGAATGTCTGAGCAGTTTGATATGAGTATCAAGCGTGCGGTCATCGCCGAAGAAATCATAGCCCCAGACCTCACAGATCAGCTTTTCACGCGAGAGTGCTATATTTCTGTTACGTACAAGATAGAAAAGCAGTTCGTATTCCTTCGGCGACATATCCGCAGGCTTTCCGTCGATCTTCACGACGCGTGCGGTAAAATCAACCTCAAGTCCTTCCAGTCTGAACACATCTCTTCCGTCGGTGTTATCCGCAGTGCCTTTATCATCCGTGCGGGCGGATGTTCTCTTGAGTATCGCCTCAATGCGGAGCATCAGCTCCTTCGGCGAAAACGGTTTGACCACATAATCATCGACACCGAGCTGAAATCCGCCAATACGGTCATATTCCTCGCCGCGTGCCGAAAGCATTATTATCGGAACCTCCGATTTTTTCCGTATCTCTTTACTTGCGGACAGCCCGTCCAGTCCGGGCATCATTATATCCATAACCACAAGATCGTAGCTGTTTTTACCGAAAAGCTCCAATGCATCAAGTCCGTTTGACGCCTCATCAACCGCATAGCCTTCAAATTCGGCATATTTGCGTATAAGTGAACGGATTCTTTCTTCATCGTCAACTATCAGAATATGCTTCATAAAAATGCCTCCGTGGGGACGGCGGTTTTCCCGCCGTCCCCGAATAAATCAGTTTTTCTTTTCGCCTGCCTGACCGAGAATTATCTTCACGATAATCGTCGTGGTCTGGTTACGCAGTACGGTTACCGATATTGTTTCGCCCGCTTTATAATCGGACAGCGCACTCTTGACATCGGTAAGATCGGACACCTCTGTCTCGCCGACATAAAGCAGTTTATCTCCGTACATCAGCGAATCGGAACCGGATTCATAACCCGAAACCAGTGAAGAATCAACGACATAAACGCCCGGAACAACCGTTTTTCTGGTCATTCCCCATCCGTCGCGTACCGTCTTGGTTGCGTACTTCTCAAGTTCGGGGTAATATCCCGCACTGAAAATATAGCTATAATTTTCACTTGTCACATTTACAACCGATACTCCGAGCAGCGGGCGTCCGGTTACATAGCCCTTGCTTATCAGTTCATTGGCAATCTCTTTTACGGTAGAGATCGGTATTGCAAAACCGATTCCCTCGACATTGGTTCCGACCGATTTTGCGTTGACAATGCCGATAAGCGAGCCGTTTATATCGAACAGACCGCCGCCCGAATTGCCCGAATTGATTGCGGCATCGGTCTGCAGGAGAGTCATCGACTGTCCTTCGACGGTTATCGTCCTTTCAAGTGCCGACAGGATACCGGTTGTAACCGTACCGCCGAGAACGCCGAGCGGATTGCCTATTGCAATTACGGTCTCGGCAAGCACAAGATCGCTTGCTCTGATGACCGCGGGAGTGAGAGCAGTCCCTGCCGCAGGAGTGATCTTGAGTACGGCTATATCGGTCTTGGAATCGGTACCGACAACATCGGCGGAATAAACGCTTCCGTCGGAGAGTGTGATCTTTATCAGATTTGCGTTTTCGACAACATGATTACAGGTCACGATATATCCGTCCGCCGTCCAGATGACACCCGAACCAGAGCCGGAAGGCTGACCGACCTTCTCGTATTCCTCGCTTGCATACACGTTGATTATCACAACCGAGGGATGTGCCGCCGCCGCTGCCTTTGACACTGCGGTTTCCTGATTCGTTGCGGTATTTTCGATTATTGTCGTATATTTTTCGACGGTTGCGCTCGGCGTCGGAGTTTCGCCTGCCGACCCATCGACACCTATATTCTTTGCGAAAGATGCGGCGAGAAATCCCGCCACCCCTCCGAGACCGCAGGAGAGTACAAGGCAGATGCAAAGTGCGGCGACAAGCGCACCGCGTCCCTTACCCGTTTTTTTCTTCTTCGGTTCACTGCCCGCCGCAGAGCCGCTGTATGAATATGTCCCGCTTCTGCTGTCAAACCCGTATTCGTACTCGGGTCTGTCATTACTCACGTCATGGTTTTCGCCTGCTGTTTTACCGTTGTCCTGTTCCCCGTTTTGCACGGCGAACTCATTATCTTCGTTTTCAATATTGTTTTCGTTCTTTTCAAATTCAGAGCTCATAATCATTCCTCCTCTGTCTATGCTCCGATTATAAACGCCGAATGTGACGGTTATATGATGATTTTCCAAAATAAACATGAAAAAATACGGATTGACGCGATACCGTGTCAATCCGTATAAAAATCACGCTTTCTTTGAAAACTTATAAACAGTGATCTGTCTGTATTCGTCACCTGCGCGCAGTACGGGAGACGGAAAATTCTTCTGGTTGGGCGAATCGGGCATACGGTTACATTCAAGTGCGACGGCACCGTTCTTCGTCTGCTTTATTGTACCGAAGAAGGGATTGTCGTCGGTCAGATAGTTGCCGGTATACATCTGCATACCGCCCTCTGTCGTAAGTATATCCATCTTTATACCGCTGATCGGCGATTCGATGCTTCCGAGCCATTCCGGTTCTGCTTTTTCGGTGCCGTTTTCACGTACAAAGCAGTGATCGTATCCGCCCGCGATCGCAAGCTGCTCATCTTCCTTATCTATATCCTGTCCGATCTCTTTGCCCATACGGAAATCGAAAGGTGTTCCCGTTACATCGGCAAGCGTTCCGTAAGGTATAAGTCTGTCGTTTACCGGGACATACTTATCGCAGTTCAGTGTAAGCTTATGATTGAGAATACTGCCGTTTCCGATTCCGGACAGGTTGAAATAGCTGTGGTTGGTCATATTGATGATCGTATCCTTGTCGCTGACAGCCTTATAATCAAGCTTTATCGAATTATCCGAAACGGTAAAGCGGACGTAAACGGTAAGCGCACCGGGATAGCCCTCTTCTCCGTCAGCCGCATCCAGTTTAAGTGTGACCGATGCCGAATCTTCGGTTACATCGGTTCCCGCAACTTCCCACACACGTGCGGAAAATCCGACATATCCGCCGTGCAGATGCTCTCCGCGTGCCTCTTCGTTGCACGCAAGCGTATACTCCTTACCGTTCAGAACGAATTTTCCGTCCGAAATACGGTTTGCATATCTGCCCACGGTCGAACCCTGATATGTCGTGTCCTTCATCTGAGCCTCAAGGCTGTCGAATCCGCAGATCACCGAACTTCCGTCAAATATCGCCTTCTGTATACGGGCACCGTATGCAGTCACGGTAGCGGCAAGATCTCCTGCCGAAAGTTCAAAGCCTTTTACAACGGTTTTATCCGGCATTACACCGAACACAAATTCTTTTACGCTTGCTTTTGTCATAATATCCTCCATTCACCGATCGACAATCGGTTAATAACATGCCGTGTTTATTATAAACTATTTTTTATTCAATGTCAATCGATATTTTGCTTTTTTGCATAAAAGTCATTATTTTTGCATAATGATATTATACTGCAAAACCGAAAGGAGTGTCCGTATTGAACAAGAGACTGACAACATTCCTGTGTTCGCTTTTTGCCCTCCTGCTTGCTTTTGCGCTTCCGGCTATGATCCTGTCATCATGTGACAGAAACGATTCCCGCGGGC
This sequence comes from uncultured Clostridia bacterium, assembly GCA_937895775.1. Classification (GTDB taxonomy): domain Bacteria; phylum Bacillota; class Clostridia; order Oscillospirales; family CAG-272; genus CAKSQF01. Next base: position 1,518 of record CALBLD010000309.1, on the reverse strand, counting down.
GCAATATAAATGTTTACTTCACGAAAACCGACAGCATAAGTGAAATGAGCTTTGACGATTTCCTTGTCGGCTGTGTTGCGGCGATAACCGATCCGTCAATCGACTATCCGGACGAGGCAATGCGTGCAATCTGCCTCGCCGTCGAAAGCAGGCTCCTTTATCTTTGCGGGAGATGCGGTCATGCCGCAGACAAATCGGTCGATTTCTGCGACAGTGCCGACGACGGCACCGGATATCTTTCTCCGGAGCAGGTATCTGACGAATACGGCAAAGCCGTTGCCGATGCTTTCTTCGAAAAAATATCGTCAACCGTCTCAACCGTCATCGGTCTGTCGATCTGCTACGACGGGGCGGTTGCACTTGCGCTCACTCACAAATCATCCTATCTGCTGACCGAAAACGCGGAGGCGGTCTGCGGAAAGGATTATCCCTACCTCCGTTCGGTAAGAAGCTATGAGGGAAAGCACGAAGAGCTTACCCAGGTATCCGAAGACATTCTGAAAGCACTTGTCAAAGGACGGTACGAAACGGATGTGACCGCACCCGAGATAACCGCCAGAACACCCGCCGGACGTGTGGCAAAGGTCAGTCTCGGAGAAAAGGAAATCAGCGGCACCGATTTTGCCGACCTGCTCGGCATACCGTCAACCGATTTTACCATCGAACATTCCGGAAACGAATATCTGTTCAGATCGCTCGGCGAAGGCAACGGACTCGGAATGAGTCAGATGGGAGCGATTGCGCTTGCGCTTGACGGATACGGCACCGAGGCGATCATTGCCGCCTATTATCCGGGAGTAACGATTGAAAAAACCGATATTGCCGCCATACTGAAGCGTTCCCGCGGATAACAACCGAAAAAATCACGGAAGCAACTGTTGCTTCCGTGATTTTTTATTCCGGTTTCAGTTTTTAAGCGACTGAATCGGTGCGGGAATACGACCGCCGCGATGTATAAAGCGTGACGGACTGTATCTGAGAACATCCATTACCGGTGCCTCACCGAGAAGTCCGCCGAAGCTGACATTTTCGCCGACGCTCTTGCCGATTGCGGGAATTATTCTCACCGCCGTGGTTTTTGTGTTAACAACCCCTATTGACAGTTCATCGGCGATAATTCCGCATATAACATCTGTCGGGATATCCCCGGGAAGTGCGATCATATCAAGTCCCACCGAGCAGACTGCGGTCATCGCTTCAAGCTTACTTAGTGTCAGCGCACCGCAGGATACCGCAGATATCATCCCTTCATCCTCGGAAACCGGGATAAATGCCCCCGAAAGTCCGCCGACATGAGAGGATGCCATAACTCCGCCCTTTTTCACCGCATCGTTGAGCAGTGCAAGGCAGGCTGTCGTCCCCCAACCGCCGCATTTTTCAAGTCCCATTTCTTCAAGCACTCTCGCAACGCTGTCTCCTATTGCGGGAGTGGGCGCGAGCGACAGATCGACTATTCCGAACGGTACCCCGAGCCTGTCGGCGGCTTCTCTTGCGACAAGCTGCCCGACTCTTGTTATC
>CALBLD010000308.1 GCA_937895775.1 uncultured Clostridia bacterium | reverse complement strand
GCAAATCTTCTGCTCGGCGATCTTTTCGCCAAGCCCGCGGTCGTTGTCGATACGCATTGCATACGCCTTTCGGGAAGGCTCGGACTCGGACCCGAAAACACAAAGGATCCGTATGCGATAGAAAAAATATTGTCGGCTGTCCTCCCTCCCGAAAAACAGAGTGATTTCTGCCACAGGATCGTGACATTCGGCAGGGAATATTGCCCCGCAAGGGGACAGAAATGCGACGGTTGTCCGCTCGCACACCTTTGCAGATATCATTTTGAACACGCCGATCGGTGAGGTTGCGGCGATGTTTTTGAGTGTTTACAAATTGTTTACAAAAAATTCGTCCGCTTTTGAGTGATTTTTCGTCTTGTTTTATGTAGAGTAAAAAGACAGAGCGGACGGGGGAGATTTATGAAAGAAACCGAACGGCAGTCTGAAAGAACGCTTGAAAAGTCGGGCGTACTTGTGAAGCTTCTCAGTGAAAACAAACTGAAAATATCGGCGGCGGAATCATGTACCGGAGGGCTGCTTGCCGCGATGATAACATCGGTACCGGGTGCGTCCGCCGTTATAGAAGGTTCTGTTGTCAGCTATTCGGAATCGGTCAAGATAAACACTGTCGGCGTACCTGCCGCCGTAATAGAAAAATACGGAGTCGTGTCGGTCGAAACGGCGCGGGAAATGGCAAACGGAGTCCGGAAACTCTTCGGAGCCGATGTCGGGGTCGGGATAACCGGATGGGCGGGTCCCGATATCGGAGACGACGGCAAGCCCGCGGGGACGGTATGCATCGCCGTCTGCATGAATGACGGCGGAGTTGCCGACGAGTTTCATTTCGACGGCGACAGGCTCGGCGTGAGATTTGCCGCCGTCGAAAAGGCGGAAGAGCTTGCCGCTGATATGATACGCCGACTCAATCAATAAAAACAAGAAGGAATCTGATATTTATGAAAATAACGGTTATCGGTTGCGGACGTTGGGGTTCGTTTATTGCATGGTATGTAAACAGTCTCGGTCATACGGTCGGGGTTTACGATAAGCCGTCGTCACCGGCAATGACCGAGCTGAAAAACAGCCGTACAAACGGTGTTATAACATATCCCGATTCGATAAAACTGCTTGACAGACTTGAGGACGGTCTTGACAGCGATGTTATAATTATATCGGTACCCTCTCAGGCACTCCGATCGCTGTTCGGTGAGATAATGAGTTACCGCCCCGAAAACAAGATTTTTGTGCTTTGTATGAAGGGAATCGAGATAGAAAGCGGCAAACGTCTGACAGAGGTTGCGGCGGAATTTATCGGTGCCGGCAATAAGTCGGCGGTCTGGATCGGACCGGGACATCCGCAGGAGTTTGCGAGAGGGGTTCCGAACTGCATGGTTATCGATTCGGCTGACAGATCGGTAACCGAAAGGCTTGTCAATGAATTTTCCGGAAGTCTTATCAGATTTTATTACGGCAACGATCTTATCGGCAACGAAATCGGTGCGGCTACCAAAAATGTGATAGGCATAGCTGCCGGAATGCTTGACGGTCTCGGAGTGTCCTCTCTTAAAGGTGCGCTGATGAGCCGCGCGACAAGCGAGGTCGCAAGGCTGATTTCGGCAATGGGCGGCGATATGCGCTCCGCTTACGGACTTTGCCATCTCGGCGATTATGAGGCGACTGTTTTTTCAAAACATTCGCACAACCGTGCGTTCGGCGAGGCGTTTGTGAAGGGCGAAAAGTATGAAAAGCTCGCGGAGGGCTATTATACGGCGGACGCAGTACACAGACTGTGTGAAAGATACGGCGTCGAAATGCCGATATGCGAGGTCGTTTATTCGATTCTGTACGAGGGTGCCAATCCGAAAAGCTCGCTTGACCGCCTCTTTACACGATCGATAAAGAATGAATTTTGATAAAACGCTGAAATATTTCGGAGGTGTTTGATTATGAAACAGAAAAACAGCCGTAAGGCACTTGCCGTGATGGTTGGGACGCTGATATTTCTGCTTGTCCTTGCCGTGGTGCTTCTTTCGGTGATAATCGTATCGCTGTCGGGCGACCGTCCGAACCCGCCCGAGAGTGGGAATGATACGACCGTCGGCAGGACAACCGACAGGCGTGACAATACGACAAACGGACAGCTGACTACTATTCCGGATCCGTTCGGCTCGGTCAGCACGAGTGTGACGGGCGGCAAACCGCAGACGACGGTTACTACGGCGGTTAAAACGACAACGTCGCAGATCACGCCGTCGGGTAAAGGTAAGACAGCCGTAAAACCGACAACATCACAGATTCCGACCGGAAATCTCTATCCGCCGACCGTCTCCGAAACGGTGACCGTCAAAAATCCCGACGGTTCGGTCGTAAAACGCGGCTCGTTCACCGGCGGCTCGGACGCAAAGTTGTTTCTCGTCGTCGAATGGGAGGCAAAGTATGCGCATGAAGGAGCGACCGGCGTTCAGCTTACCGTCAGGGTCTATTTGAAGAGTTTCAGCGTGGATGTGGCTTCGAGGTCGAACGGCGTGCTGTCGATAGGCGGGGTTGATTCCGCATTTACAAGCCCGGCGGTGAAAGAGGATATCGATGTGATCCATATGACGCTTCTCTGCAGCAGGACAGTGACCCTTACGAAGCGTTCCGCCGATCCGTATGACGTCGATATAGATGCCGCATGGAATTTCAGGGGCGTTTATTCGGGAGTGTCGATCGATTGGCTGACAGTATCCGGTAATATCGAGATATGAGCGCATCTTAAATGTTAAAAAAATGTAAATAATTGCGTAATCGTTTGCAATTTCATAACCGTATGATATAATAACAGAGGTTTGTGTGACCGCAGCGGTCGCATGAAACGCTAAGCATCACAAAAAGGGTATAAGACCCGCATCGCAGACCCGGGAGACGGACTTTTCACCGAGCCGCGCCTTAGTCTGACGAAATACGAATAATGAGGTGAAGAAAAATGCTTAACAAAGAAGTAAAGACAGAACTTATCAAAACTTACGCGACCCACGAGGGTGATACAGGCTCGCCCGAGGTACAGATCGCCGTTCTGACAAAGAGAATCGCAGATCTTACCGAGCACCTGAAGGTGAACAACAATGACCACCACTCCCGTCGCGGACTTCTCAAGATGGTCGGCAAACGCCGCAATCTGCTCAACTACCTTCAGAAGAAGGATATCGAGCGTTACCGTGCAATAGTCGAAAAGCTCGGACTGAGAAAGTAATTTAAAGTTTCCGGAATATGCCATGCGCCTTCGCATGGCATTTTCAGCGGAAACGGCTGTTTTTCAATCAATTGAAAGTGACCGCACAGAGCGGAATATGAATAATGAATGTTCGCCTCGGAACGAGTCAGATGTTCACTATTCACTATTCTGCTCCGCGGTAAATATAAACACGGAGGATAATTATTATGGCAATGTCCAAAATAATGGAGTTCAAAAATTACAGGGTTTATGAAACCACCCTCGCCGGCAGACCGCTTGTTGTCGAGACCGGCAAAATGGCGGG
>CALBLD010000307.1 GCA_937895775.1 uncultured Clostridia bacterium | reverse complement strand
GATTATGTGTTTTCAAATCCGCCGTATATGCGTGCCGATTGCGGGTTTCATAACGATAATGATGAAATGAATATCGCACGCAGGGAAGTACTCGGAACGATAAACGATTTTTGCCTTGCGGCAAAGAGACTTCTGAAATTCGGGGGAAGCTTTTATACGGTTTACAGACCCGACAGACTGCCCGATCTTATATCCGCAATGAGGAACGCTTCGATAGAACCCAAAAGGCTTACTCTTGTCTGTGCGGATGAAAAAGCCGCACCGACGCTTGTGCTGTGCGAGGGCAGATACGGGGGAGCTCCGGGACTGTTTGTCACCCGTCCGCTTATAATGCATACGGACGCGTCGGCAAAGAAGCTCGAAAACAGCAGAGAGCTTGATTATATTTACGAAAAAGGTGAGTTTGATGATTCGTTCGGACAGCCCTGAAAAAAACAAGGTCGTCGGAGGAGTGCTTTATCTCGTCGCGACCCCGATAGGCAATCTCTCGGATATATCCGAGAGAGCACTCAAAGTGCTTTCGCAGGTCGATTTTATTGCCGCCGAGGATACGAGAAATACCGCAAAACTGCTTTCGGCGTTCGGAATATCCAAACCTACGGTAAGCTACTTCGAGCATAATAAAAAAGAAAGCGGCGGGCGCATCGTCGCAAAACTGCACGAGGGTCTGTCATGCGCGCTTGTGACCGATGCGGGAACGCCCGCTGTGTCCGATCCCGGTGAGGATCTTGTGCGTGTGTGTGCCGATGAGGGATTGACCGTGACCGCGATCCCGGGTTGTTGTGCCGCTGTGACCGCTCTCGCACTTTCGGGACTGAATACACGCAGATTCGTGTTCGAAGGCTTCCTTGAAGGCAGTAAAAACGCAAGAAGCAGACGGCTTGCCGAACTTGCCGACGAAAAGCGGACGGTAATCCTTTATGAAGCCCCGCACAGACTTTCCGCAACGCTTGCCGAGATGAAGGAATATTTCGGCGACCGCAAAATCGCGGTGTGCAGGGAGCTTACGAAGCTGAATGAGGAAATAATGCGGACAACCGTGTCGGATGCCGCCGATTTCTACGGTGAGAATACTCCGAGAGGAGAGTATGTCCTTGTTGTGGACGGTGCCGTCGCAACCTCGGACGAGCTGTTCTGGCAGGATATGAGCGTCGACCGGCATGTCGCTTACTATATGTCGGCGGGAATTGATAAAATGTCGGCAATAAAACGTGTCGCAAAGGACAGAGGGGTCGGAAAAAGCGTGATCTATGCCGAGTTTGTTCGCTCGGAGGAAGCTTGCGGATCGGAAAGTCCCGACGACGGGATCTGAAAAGAGGTGCTTTTGTAATGTCTGACAAGACAAAGGGAAAGATAATCGCACAGAATAAAAAAGCATACCATGATTATTTTGTTGACGAAAAATACGAGGCGGGAATCGAACTGTTCGGTACCGAGGTCAAGTCGCTGAGAAGCGGTCAGGTGAATCTGAAGGACAGCTACTGTTATGTTGAGGACGGACAGCTTTTTGTCCGCGGTATGCATATATCGCCTTACGAAAAGGGAAATATTTTCAATAAAGACCCGCTGCGTGTGCGCAGACTGCTTATGCATAAAAAAGAAATAATCAAACTCGGCTCGTATACCGATCAGAAGGGATATACGCTTGTCCCGCTCTCCCTTTATTTCTCGGGCAGTAATGTAAAGGTCGAGGTCGGACTCTGCCGCGGTAAAAAACTGTGGGATAAACGTGATACCGAGGCGAAAAATCAGGCAATGCGCGAGATAGAGCGTGAAACACGAAATCGGAGTAAAGGCGGATACGATTTTGATTAAAAAAAATGATGGTGAAATAAGCCCTGTTTTAAAAATAGTACTGCCGTTACTCGCATTGGCTGCCGTTCTTCTTTTGATTTATTACGGTTTTGCGTCACGCGGCAGAGATGGTGTACAGACGGAAAATTCACAAAGTGTGTCACAGTCACTTGCGACCCCGTCATCGGCGACGACCGAGTCACATCAGGTGACAAGCGTGTCGGAGATTCCGCAGACGACGACCGCGGCGGGGACAACTCTGCCGATAACTTCGTCATCGGCTTCAACGTCGGCTTCGACGACCCTGCCGGTGACCGCAACCAAGCCCGTAACATCGTCGGTTCCGCAAACGACAACGACCGTCAGAACCACATCTGCCGCTCCGGTTACTTCAAGGGTGACAACGACGACAACCGCCGCTCCGGTCGTGACAACAGTGACGACCGAACAGGTTGACGACAGAGTTCCGGGGATCGCATGGACAACGGAGGAAACTCCGCTTTATAATGACAGCTCGCTCGAAGAGGAGCTTGTGCGGATTGATTCGGAAACAGCGGTGATTCTTGTTGAAGAAAACGACGAATACTGTGTGATAAAGACGCTCGGAAGAGAGTTTTATGTAAGACACGACAACCTTTCGCCGACAAGACCCGAATCGTCACGCGAGCTGATGAAGGCAAACGGCGGGGTATACTATAAAGGGGTAAAAGGACTCGTCGCGATAGACGCCGGACATCAGGGAAAGGGTATGAACGGACTTGAACCAAACGGTCCCGGCTCGACTGTAATGAAAAAGATGCTGTCAACCGGAACGCAGGGAGTTGCGACGCGGATACCCGAATATGCGCTGAATCTTGAGGTTGCGCTGAGGCTGAGAAACGAGCTGATAGCCCGCGGTTACTCGGTCGTGATGATAAGGGAAAGCCATAATGTGACGATAAGCAATGTCGGACGGGCGAAGATCGCAAACGCTTATAAGGCGGACATTTTTGTGAGAATACACGCAAACGGTTCGACGGATAAAACCGTTTCGATTGCTCTTGAATATACCGAAAAAGTTTT
>CALBLD010000306.1 GCA_937895775.1 uncultured Clostridia bacterium | reverse complement strand
AACTGGTACGAGCCGCTCTGCAACAAAAAGGGCAAACAGCTCATTTTTTCGATGTCCGAGCGACTGCTGAAATATGCGTACAGTCTCGGAGGCGGGAAGCTTGATCCCTGCTGGTTGGAAAAGGGCGAGGGTCAGGGCTGGTATGCGACCTTCTTCAATCATCATCTGCTTGCAATGGGACTGACCCGCCTGCTTGACAACGCCGGAGTGAAGCTCATGTTTGACAGCCTTGTAACAGGCGTCGATATGAGCGGCGGCAGAATCGATGCCGTAAATGTCGAAACGGTCGAAGGCGCAAAAAAATACGGCTGTAAAGCCGTGATCGATGCGACCGGAAGTGCAAGATTATTCACGCTTGCGGGTCTGAATGTGAAAAAGGGTATCAATTACCTCTCGTATGTGGTTCATAATACGATCGTCGGAAGTGACGGACAGCCTGTTTACCGCAAGTGGGACACAACAGGGAGCGGAATGACCGGCATCGGGCATCCCGAAGGCATGCCTTACTTTGACGGAACCTCCGCCGACGACGTCAACAGGTATATCATCGCGGCGCACGGCATGTACATGGACAGGGTTGACAGAGGCGAAAAGGGAAGTGCGGTCACCGAGATACCGCATATGCCGCAGTTCCGCATGATCGCCGCAATCGAAGGAGAGGCAACGATCACACCCGCCGACAAATTCAGAAAGATCGAAGCTCCGGTCGGAGTTTTCGGCTATTTCTTCAAGCCGGGCGAGTGGTTTGAACTGCCATACGGTTCGCTTTACAATGGCGAAGTCGGCAATCTTTATGCCGCAGGCAGGATCATTTCGGCAGAGGGCGAGGCATGGGATGCCGTCAGAGTGATCCCGGTTGCCGCGCAGACCGGCGAGGTCGCGGCGGAAGCGGCGGCACTTATGCTCCGCGACGGTCGGACAAACAGAGAAATTGATGTCAGAGATCTGCGGTCGGTGCTTGCCGATAAAAAGTACAGACTTTCATATGACGAATAAAAAACAGGTCGCACCGATCGGTGCGACCTGTTTTTTCAGTGTTTTCCGTATTTTTCGGTGAGATAGGCAATCGCCTCTGTGTATCCGTCAAATCCCCTGCCGCAGATTGTTTTTTCGGCATAGAGCGAAATGTATGAGAACTGCCTGAAGCTCTCTCTTGACGAAATGTCGGACAGATGAACCTCAACGGTCGGGATGCAAACGGCTTTCAGTGCGTCAAGGATTGCAACCGAGGTGTGGGTATACGCGGCGGGATTGATGATTATTCCGTCAAAAACGCCGTATGCCGACTGTATTTTATCAACGATTGCGCCCTCGTGGTTCGACTGAAAAAACGCAAGATCGGTTCCGGTACCGGACACGGCATCGGTGCAGATCACTTCAAGGTCGGACAGGCTGCGTCTGCCGTATATGTCCGGCTCGCGCAGACCGAGCAGATTCAGATTCGGACCGTTTATAATCAGTATTTTCATCTTTGTAATTACTCCCTTCTTTGCGTTCAGCACTTTACACTCCGAGGTCGGAGAGGATCGAGCATATTCTGTCGGCGGCATTGCCTGCGCTCTCCCCGCTGACCGTGTAGTCGGCGGATTTTTTGTAGAGCGGCAAACGCTTTTCGTACATTTTTCCGAGCGTTGCGGGGTCGGACAGCGGTCTGCCCTCGGTGGCAAGCTCGTCTGTGGGTCGTTCGATAAAAAAGACGATACCGTTTCTGCGCATGTGCATGATGTTTTCGGGCAGAAGTACCGATCCGCCCCCGGTGGATATCACGGCTCCCGACAGTTTTCCGCAGACACCTGCGACCGCTTCGGCTTCAAGACGGCGAAATCCCGCCTCCCCGATCTCGGAAAATATTTCGGGGATGCTTTTTTTTGCCGAGTTTTCGATCATTTCGTCGATATCGATAAATCTGCGCACGGACCGTTCTGCTACAAGCTTTCCGACCGTGGTTTTTCCGCATCCGGGCATTCCGACCAGCACGACGTTCGCCGTCTGCTGTTCAATGTGTTCGATTATCGCTTCGATAATGTCTTTGCTGCGCTTTCTGCCGAAGAAAATCTCGTCCGATCTGACAGCCTGCGCCGCGAGCATGGGCAGTCCGCCCGAGTAAAGAATGCCCATATCGGCGGCTTGGAGGATGAAATTTGTGCGCCGCGGGTTGTAGATAAGATCGACCGCCGCACAAAGCGAGCAAAATCCGTGCAGATCAACCGGACTGCCGTCGCAGTTCGGGAACATGCCGACAGGCGATGTGTTCACGATTATTTCGGTGTCGCAGAAGTGGGGCGAAAGACCCGCTTCGTTGTTTTCGCCGTGAGTAATTACTTTTACACGCCCGCCGCGCTCCTTTAATACTGCGCACACGGTCGCAGATGCGCCGCCGTTTCCGATCACAAGGCATTTTTTATCCTTTACGTCGATATCCGCACGGTCGAGCAGATAGGAGAATCCGAAAAAGTCGGTGTTGTCGCCGTAAAGCGACCCGTCCGGACGCTTTACGACGGTATTTACACTGCCGAGCGTGCGTGCGGCGTCCGACAGTTCGTCGCAGGCGGCAAAAGCGTCTTTTTTGTAGGGAACGGTGACGTTAAGACCGTCAAAATCCCTTTTTGCAAAAAAATCGGGAAGAGCAGCTCTCGGCATTTCGGCAAGAGAGTAGTCGGCATTTCCGAGCATGCGGTGTATTTCGGGGGAAAGACTGTGCGAGAGTTTCTCCCCGAGAAGAAGATATTTTGCCATTCTGTTACTGTCCTTTATATTTGTTCGAGATATGTTCCGAGATATTTGAAATAGTCGGATTTTGTTTCAAGTTCGGCGAGCAGAAGGGGCAGATTTTCGGAATACATCGATTCTTCAATGTCAAAATAGAACATGAATCCGAAATCGCTCCCCGGAATCGGTCGGCTTTCGAGCTTGATGAGGTTCACACCTGCCGCCTGTATGCCCGACATTGCCGAAAAGAGTGCGCCGCGTCTGTGCGGAAGTATCATCATGACAGAGGTGCGGTTCGAGCCGGGGAAGATCATCGGCTCTGCGGCTATGCAGATAAAACGGGTGAAGTTGCCGTCGCTGTTCTGCACGTTTCTTGCAAGCGTGGACAGCCCGTAGATCGATGCGCAGTGCGCGGACGAGAGTGCCGCCTTGGTTTTGTCGCCCGACATCGCCACAAAACGTGCGGCAGATGCCGTGTTTTCATAGGGTATGATCTTTGCGCCGAGCCCTTTCAGGAAGTCCGAGCATTGGTCGATCGCCTGCGGGTGGGAGTAGATTTCCTTTATACCCTCAAGGGTCGCACCTGCGGGAGCAAGCAGGTTGTGATCGACCTTGACCCTCACCGACCGCACGATCTTTGCGTCATGCTTTACGAAAAGATCGTATATTTTGTTGACCGAGCCAGCGGTCGAGTTTTCGATCGGCAGTATGCCGAATTCGCTTTTACCGCTTTCGACGGCTTCGAATACCTCTTCGAATGAGCCTACAAAGTCAAGATCGGGTGATTGAAACAGCTTTTCAGCCGCCGCCTGAGAATATGCGCCCTCGCATCCCTGACATACAACTTTCGCACTTTTGGGGAATATCTTAGGCGTCCGTTCGATTGCCGCCGCAAAATCTTCGGCTCCCGCAGTATCCTTCATGACCGAGTGCTGGTAGCGGCGGGAGAGTTCCATTATCGAGCGGTAGAGAAGGTCGGCGTAGTCGGAATATTCCTTCCCGACGCGGTCCGAGACCTTGGTAAGCACCGCGCGTTCTCTTTCGGCATCGAGTACCGGGATGCCGTTTGCTTTTTTGTATTGGGCAACGCGGAGGGAAACGTCCATAC
>CALBLD010000305.1 GCA_937895775.1 uncultured Clostridia bacterium | reverse complement strand
GGGCAGATGGCGAAAGACAGAGGACTCAGCCGTGACGAGGCGTTTGACGAGCTTGTTGCCGATGCGTGCGAATCCATGCTTCTCGACAGCAATGCAGTCGAGAAGGTTGCAGAACTCAGAAGTACCGACAGTGAACTGTTCGGCAGGATCAGGCAGTTCATACGGAGGATACTGAACAGACTTCGCGCCATGTATGCGGGTATTTCGTCCTACAGCGAAGAGGGAAAGGCTCTGCACGAAATGACCGGGACGGTCGAAAAGCTTGCAAAGCTTTTCGAAGATGCCGCGCTCGATGCGGTATCGAACAGGTCGGGCATCGCAAAGACGCAGAGTGAAGTCACGACTGCCGACAATATCGTTGAGAACGGTAAAATCAAAGCTTCAAAAAGAGAACTTGACGACGGAACTCAATACGTAAAGCTTGACGGAAATATCTTTGCAAAGGAAGACGGTACCGACATGACGCCGAGGGAGGCGTACAGAAAGATAGTCGGAATCCCGTTTGTAACAACAGACGGGGACAGCATCGTGCTTGTTGACAGTCTTCCCGGGAAGAGAGATATGTATAATGAGTTTTTCAAGAGGTGGTCAAAGTATGACAAAGGCATTGACATAAGGATCCTGAATGATAAGATAAACAGAAACATTATAGAAGCTCTTACAAATTCTTTTGCTGCTGAAAAAAATGTCCCCGACAGCAATCAGAGACACAGAGAAAACAATATAACTGCATTTGACACGAGAAAAGTAATTATTGCAGATGACTCGGGAGCATATGATCTTGAAATTTCGGTTGCCATACTTACCGACGGAAGCAAGATCGGATATGCAAAAAAATACCTGTCAAAAAACGATACGGTATGGAGAAAAATAAAAAAGGCTTCGAGTAGAAGTCAATCTTCATTCTCGAAGCCTTATTCGGCAGGGCGATCCGGAAACTCGGATGTGTCCGCTACCGATAATAAGTATATGCAGTTTTCTCCGAAAAGTCAAGTGGAAAATACAGGAAAAGACATAAACGCAGATATTGACGCGAAAACCGACATCAGGCACTCTTACAAAGGCGTAAACAAGGACGGAATAGAGGTTTACGAGACGAGCGAAGAGGTCAAAAAGCTGACAAACAAAGAACGACTGCACATCGCAACCCGCCTTATTTCGAAAGA
>CALBLD010000304.1 GCA_937895775.1 uncultured Clostridia bacterium | reverse complement strand
CGCCGTCAAACGAGATCGGCGCGACTCTTCCGAGTGCAAGCGAATGTGACGACACTTCCATGAACACAAATTCAACTCCGCTGTCACGCATATCGGCAAGAAGCGCATAAAGCCGTTCGGGATCGGGAGTTGTCATACCCGCATCGACATCTATTCCCTTATAGGTGTTTTTTATGGTTCCGATTATTCCGGTGCAATAACCCGCATCCTCAAATATTCTCGAAAGTATGTAGGTAGTGCTGGTCTTTCCGTTTGTGCCGGTCACGCCTATCATATGCATAGCCGATGCGGGGTTGCCGTGATAATTCGAAAAGATATAGGATGCCGCAAGTCTCGTGTCCTTCACGAGGACATACGGCAACGGTGAATCGGCGACATCGTGTTCAACGATTGCAACGATTGCTCCGGCGTTTTTGGCTTCTCCGAGAAATGAGTGTCCGTCAAAGTTTGTACCCGATATACAGACGAATGCGAAATTTTTTCCGACAGCTTTACTGTTGCCGGTCACACCCGCTATCTCGATATCCTCACACCCGTTATACGATACAACATCGGTTCCGACAAACAAATCCTTTATTTTCATAAGACTGAATCCTTTCAGAATGAATTTGACAGCGATTTACGATTTTACCGTCAGTCGCTTCCGTCAAGATAACGGCAGACGATCTTTATAACGCTTCCGTATTCGGCTCGTTCGCCGGCTGCAATACTCTGCGATATGACCGTCGCTCCGTTTCCCTTACCGTAATTTGTTGTTCCCTCAATATACACATTGAATCCGAGGGCATAGAGCTGTTTGATTGCTACTGCCGCCGACTGTCCGGTTATATTCGGAACGGTAACCGGTGCCGGCTTCTGTGCATTTCCGGTATACAGTATTACCTTTCCGTTTATGTTGGTGACATACTCGCCCGCGGCGGGAATCTGACCGATAACGGTATTGCCGTCACCGATCACCTCATATGACAGTTTTGACTTTTTCAGCTCGGAAATGGCTTTTTCGACCTCAAATCCGCCGAAATTTCTGACCTTTACCGCAATACGGGACATTTCGTCCTCCGAGTAAACGCGTTCGACTCCGAGATAGGGCAAAACCTGAGACATCACCGAAGCAACATATGGAGCGGCAACGTTCGCTCCGTATTTATTGTTTATCTGCGGCTCGTCAACAATAATTATCACGCATATCTGCGGATCGTCGGCGGGGGCTACTGCAACGCACGAGCCGACGCGTGCAGTCTGATCCTCAACGTCACGCTTCTGCGATGTACCCGTCTTTGCCGCCACGCGGTAGCCTGCAATATATGCGTTTGCAACGCCGTTTCCGCTCGACACGCCGTCCTGAAGAACCGCCATTATCGATTTACTGACCGAGTTGCTTACCACCTGCCGCTTCACTCCCGCGTCAAATGTCACTACTTCATTACCGTTTTTATCGGTCAGTGCTCTTGCAAGGTGAGGCGTCACGAGATAACCCCCGTTCGCTACTGCGCTTATTGCCGTTATCTGCTGGATCGGGGTCGTCTTGAAGGTCTGACCGAAGCTGTAGCATGCAAGTTCGACCGCGTTCATTCCGGATGCCTTTACATAAAGTCCCGCGCTTTCACCCGGAAGATCGACTCCGGTCTTCGACGTATAACCAAATGCCTCAAAATATTTATAAAAGCTCTTTGACCCGATTCTTGCCGCCACCTGCATTATCGTCGGGTTACAGGATGCCTGAAGCATTCTGTCAAATGTATTGGTACCGTGTCCGCCCGCCTTATGGCAGTGGATTCTCGCCCCGGCAACCGTCAGACTTCCGGTACATGTGAATCTGTCGCTGAAGGAAACCGCTTTTTCTTCAAGTGCCACAGCGGTAGTTATCATTTTAAATGTCGATCCGGGTTCGTACAGGTCGTTTACCGCCTTATTATTCCACATTTTATACACAAGGGTCCAGAAGTAATCATTCTTGGCTTCTTCCTCTGTCTTTCCCTGCGACAGCTGCGGATCGTACTTCCACTCATCGTACATGGTCGCAAACTCTTCGGTGAGCTTATACGGATCATTGAGGTCAAAGTTCGGATACGTCGCCATGCCGTACACTTCACCGTTGTTCGGATTCATCACAATCCCGGTCACACGCTCTGCGGCTTTGGAATCGGTATACGTCTGCTTGAGCTGCTGCTCAAGTATATTCTGTATTGTTATGTCTATTGTCGAAACAACATTCAGTCCGTCCTCCGGTTCGATATACATATTATACTGGGACGGCAGGTTCTGACTCTGTGCATTCTTATTCGATATATATCTTCCGGGCGTACCTGTGAGATAGCTGTTGTATTTGAGTTCAAGACCGATAAGTCCCCCGTCGGTTCCGGTAAGACCTATGACCGATGCCGCAAGACTTCCGTAGGGATAATACCGTTTTGTTGTAGCCTGAAGATACACCTGTGTATTGAATTCGTTATCGCTTATCGCCTTACGGACGATCTCGGCGGTATCGACATCCACATTTTTAACGAGCGTCGTATCTTTTCTCGTACTGTACTTGTTGATCTGAGCAATTATATCCTCGGCATTCAGTCCGAGTCCTTCAATCTCCGCAAGCTTTTCGGCGACAAGTTTTATCTGCTCATCGGCAGTCTGTTTTTGTCCGCGATCGACTTCATCCTGTTTCATTCCGTCCTTCTTGACGAATTTGCCGCTTCCGATCTTGATTATATCATTCGGAGATACAAACAGCCTGTAAGTCGTGACATTCGTTGCAAGTGCCACCATATTGCGGTCGTATATCATCCCGCGTTCGGCAGGCACCTCTGTCTCCTGCTGAATATTATCGATTACCTTGTTCTGGTATTCGTCATAGCGGCGTATCTGCAGATCAAAAAGCTTTGACACGAGAATCACGCACATCAGAAGCATAACCGACATGAGCATTATACAGCGGAAATCGATCTCACGCATTTTTCTCTTTTCCATCGGCGGTGCTCCTTTCTGTTTTTTATCATCAATGCAAAATAGAGAGTACGGTCAGATGCCCCACTCTCAAAGATTGCCCATACAATTTTATTCGGATTTGCTTATAGTATTCCATGTTCTGAGAAACGAATCTGATATCGCAGACAGGATGGTACCGAAAAAGCCGTCCATAACCGTATCCTCGGATTCGTATATCTCGACATCATCGTCCGACGAGGCATTGACATGGACCTGCTTTACCGATGATTCCTTTACCATGCCCGAATCCTGTGCGTACTTTTCAACCTCAAGCATATCAAGTTTGGATTCGATCTGGGAATTCAGATCGTTTCTTTCTTTCTCAAGTTTTGAAAGCTGATTCTTGAGATCGGATATTTTCATCGATGTCTCGCTTATCTCAACTCTGCCCTGCACCATCATAACGAGCATCACGGCAAGTATCATACAAACAACAATCACTCCGAAAACCGAATGTTTTCTGCTTTTTGATTTCATTACGCGCTCTTTGCTTCTCTTTTTCGACGAAGCCGATTTCGCACGTCGATATCCGACGGTAGTATCGGTTATCACCACCGGAGCCTTACCGTCTATATCATTATTATCTATATTAACAGAATCAACCTTTTTACCGTTGTCTGTACTGTCATACTTAATCTTCGAAAAATCAAGATCTACATC
This sequence comes from uncultured Clostridia bacterium, assembly GCA_937895775.1. Taxonomy (GTDB): domain Bacteria; phylum Bacillota; class Clostridia; order Oscillospirales; family CAG-272; genus CAKSQF01. The sequence goes on along the minus strand of CALBLD010000304.1, from coordinate 2,370 downwards.
AAGATTTCTGTCGGTTCTTGCCATCTGCACATACCTCTTGCTATATTTTTTCGGCTATCCTTAATTTTGCACTTCTTGATCTCGGATTGACTTCCAGTTCCTCCGCGGACGGAAGAATCGGTTTTTTATTTACCTGTCTGATTTTCGGTTTGTTCCCGCAGACGCATACGGGGAACGATTTCGGACATGTACACCCTTGTGCGAGGGATGCGAATGTCTGTTTCACTATGCGGTCTTCAAGCGAATGGAAGGTTATAACGGCAATACGACCGCCGGGTGAGAGTCTCTCGACAAGTGCGCGTATTGCAGGCTCGATGACAGCAAGCTCATGATTTACCTCAATGCGTATCGCCTGAAAGCTGCGCTTTGCGGGATGATGCCCGGTCACAACCGCTCTCTGAGGCATAGCCGATCTTATTACATCGACAAGCTCAAGGGTTGTCCGTATCGGCTCGACAGCACGTTTTTTCACAATCGCCGCCGCAATCGAGGGGGCAAACTGCTCTTCTCCGTAGTTATAAAGTATCCGTCTCAGTTCGGATTCGTCATATCCGTTCACAACGTCATACGCGGTAAGCGATGCGCTCTCATCCATCCTCATATCGAGAGGTGCGTCATATTTGTACGAAAAACCTCTCTCGGGTGTATCAAGCTGATAAGAAGATACGCCGAGATCGATTATCGCGCCCGATATCTTATCAACCGACGCCCTGTCCAGAAGCTCTCCGATATTTTCAAAATTGCCGTTTATAAATTCGGTCTTGTCAGCATAATCGGCAAGCCGTCTTTTTGCTGCCTCAATTGCGGTCATATCCTGATCCAATGCGATGAGTCTGCCGTTTCTTATCCTTTTGACTATTTCAAGGCTGTGACCGCCGCCGCCCGCCGTGCAGTCAACATACACTCCGTCGCCGACCTTCAGTCCGTCGACAGCCTCGCCGAGCATTACCGAGTAATGATTGAAATCACTCATCGTCTTCTCTGCTTTCCAGCAAAGCGCGGATGCCGTCAATATCCATTTCCGTGTTCTGCTTATCGAATCTTTCTTCGTCCCACATTTCGACGTAATCAAATGCGCCCGAGCTGACGACATTCTTTTTCAATCCCGCAAAATCCCTGTACTCCGCCGGGAGTGCTATACGACCCTGTGCATCAACAGGAAGTTCTTCCGAATTTGAGCCGAGCCATGATATCATCTCGCCTGCCTTGACCTTCGGTAGCTTGCTTACCGTTTCGGTAAGATATTCGTCGAAACCTTCTTTGCTGTATATCCTTATACAGCGTCCTGTCAGCGACTTTGTAACAAAAATACGTTCGCCGAGTTTTTTCAGAAACTTTGAGGGAATAAAAACGCGGTTTTTATCATCTATTGTGTGCCTTTGTTTGCCGATCAGCCACTCTGCCACTGTATATTCCCCCACTTTCATGTTATTTTACAGGTTTTTTATTGTATTTCGCTCCACCCGTTGCCATAATTATAGTATACAAGATCATGGATTGCAAGAGATTTTCACCAAAAAAAGCTTCAAAGTCCGCTTTTTTCGGTCCGACAGAACAGCCATTTGTATTATGCCGCAAAAGTTGCGAACAAATGTTTTTTAATGCAAACAAAAAAGCAAAAAACCGCCATTTTCTCGCTTGAAAAATTCCGTTTTTGTTCAGAATTTCAAACGCAATGGCGGTTTTTTTGTTTTTTTTAAATTTAAAATCAGATGAGTGCGGCAACCTCTTCCGGAAGGTAATCCGACATGTTGCGACCGTATTTTATCATTTCGCGCGCAACTGTTGAGGACAGATAGGAAAACTCGGGAGATGCGGACAGAAACAGTGTTTCGATCGGTCTTACTGTTTTATTGACGCGGTCAAGCGTTGCCTCATAGTCGAAATCGATTGCCGAGCGCAATCCCTTTACTATCGCATCAACGCCGTGCGTCGCCGCATAATCGGCGACAAGGCAGTCGCACACATCCACCGTTACATTGGCAAACCGTGAGCAACAGGCGTTCAGCATATCGCACCTTTTACCGACATCAAACATATACCTCTTGGAGCTGTTCGGCGACACGGCGACGATCACGCTGTCGAAAAGCGTTGCGGCACGTGTAATTATATCAAGATGACCAAGGGTCGGAGGATCAAAGCTTCCCGCAATCAATACCTTCATATCAAATCTCCTTATTCTGTCTTTTTTTACTGATCGGCATCCTTCACGAGCAGGGTTATATATACCCTGCCGTATCTTGAAAAACGTTTTTGCGTCATACCGGGGTGTGACATCGGCTCATCCGAATCGGATTCACAAACGACAAGTGCTCCCGGTGCAAGCATACCCGCGCTGTCAAGTCTATCCAGTGCATCCGGTATGAATTT
>CALBLD010000303.1 GCA_937895775.1 uncultured Clostridia bacterium | reverse complement strand
CCGGCGGTTATATGCGGACATTTCCCGCAGATAATACTCACGGAAGCGTTTGCGAAATAAACGGTCAGTGGTACATTTTCTATCACCGTTCGAACAACAGATTCAGCCGTCAGAGCATGGTTGACAGAATTACCGTCGATTGGGATGAGGCACTCGTAAAGGACGGCGGAAGCATACGCATAAGTACTGCCGAAATGACCTCAAACGGATTTCACATAAACGGACTTGATCCGTATGTAAGATATCCCGCAAGTATGGTTTGCTTCCTGACGAACGGCGCGTATATAAGGGCAAGATACGGCAGGGATAAAAAGATTGACCCTGTTGTCATAACAGGCTCGGAAACGGTCGCCGGGATCAAGTATTTTAATCTCGGTAAAAACGCTCCCGCAGGGAAGACGACAAAGCTCGCATTCTCTTTCCTGCCGCTTGGAAAAAATGTAACCGTGGATGTCTTCCTGCGCCCGACTTCGGCAGTCAATACGGCAATCACGCGGGATAAAAACGGAAAAATTATCTCTGTCGGTACAGGTAGTATTATGGTAGGAAGCTTTGATATCGGCGCGGATGCCGAACGTAAGCCGACAACGGTGCAGGTTCCGCTTTCGAAGATCGACGAGCTTGACGGTATGTGGGGGCTGTTCTTCGTTTTCCACAGCGAAGATGAAGGAGAGCTGTGCGAGCTTTACAGTATGGAGCTGTTTACCGACAAACCGTCTTCCGAGACGCCCGACACTATCGGAGGAGAGTATATTTTCAACGATTTTGCCGGAATGACCGAAGAAGAACTGAAAAAGAACTGGGATATTGTGCGTGAGGATGCAGGACTTTGGAAGTTTGTCAACGGTAAGGGACTTATGCTGAAAAATGCCCGCCCGGGACTCTACGGACGCGGAGGAGACTGTAAAAATGTCTTTCTGACCGATGTCACAACGGACGGTGATTATACGGTCGAAACAAAGTTTACTCTGTCACAGCCGCTTACCGCCGACTGGCAACAGTTCGTACTCCTCGTTTATCTTGACGACGATAATTATATCAAGATGAATTACGGGATGAATTCGGGTACCGGATGTCAGTTCCTGTTTGAAAAGGACGGCAGTGAACAAAAAAGTTTCGGTACTTCCGCAAATGCACAGACCGTGTGGCTGAGGATAAGCAAAAGCGGGAATATGTATACCGGATACTATTCGACCGACGGCAGTAATTTCATACAGGTCGGCAAAGAGATTTCCGCATCGCTTGACGGTGCAAGACTCGGATTTGCCGCCCATAACGACGGAGGAGAAGCTCCCGGGATTGATTTTACCGTTGAGTATCTGAATATATATCCGGCATAAGATAGGATAAGGAGAAGAGTGTAATGCTGTACGAAGGCTATCGTTCGGGGCTTGATAATGCCTTTCATATGCATCTCGTCGATAATTTCAATTTCCCGCTCCATATGCACAGAAGCTATGAGCTTATAGTTGTGCTGGACGGGAAAATGAGTGCTACCGTCAACGGGACAGGGTATGATCTGCATCCCGGGGAGGCTTTGATTGTTTTTCCGTATCGGAGCCATTCGTACAGCAGTACGATGCCGTCAAAAGCACTTCTGTTTATATTTTCGGCAGGAGTTGTGCCTTTCTTACACCGGCGTGGGAAAAAAATGTTTCCGCCGTATCCGGTTTTTTCGTTGAAGGATAGCGGTGCGATGCGCATGATTGATCGGATAAATGAGATCGGCTATGACATATTTGAAGACGAACTGGATGATCCTTTTATGAAAAAAGGGTTTCTGTATTCGGTAATCGGTAACTTCATGAAGCAGTGCAGACTTGAACAGAGGGAAATAGACCCGGACGCAACACTGCTTGAAAGAATACTCATTCTGATAGACTCACTGCCGCCCGACCGTATATCGCTCCGGACGGTTGCGGAGCAGCTGAAATACGAATATTCGTATATATCGAAATATTTCAGGCAAACGGTGGGTATCACCTTTACGATGTATGTCAATCAGTACAGGATACATATCGCCTGCCATCTGCTTCAGGATGAAAAATGTAAGATAATCGATGTAGCGATGCGTGTCGGATATAACAGTCTGCGCAGTTTTAACGGTAATTTCAAAAAAATGACCGGAATTACCCCCGGACAGTTTATCGCGGGGGAACGCCCGGAATGGGCATCGGTGGGTCCGATAGTCGTACCCGATGGGTTGTGACCTATTAAAAAACACCCGACAGAGCGTCTCTGTCGGGTGTTTGCCGTTCTTTCAGTTCTTCGGCATAAACGAGCTGCAATCTGTGCACGCAACCTCTGTGGGGTCGGATTCATGGGTTACGACGCGGATTGACTTGAGCGAGCAATAATTCTGATTTTCACAGTGGTTCTTGCACTGAGATACTGTACATTCGATGCTTGTGTTGGCGTTTTCGCGGCAGCCGCCGCAGCTGTTCTGATCGTTCATATTTTCACCTTTCACATCTGTCACACAGATTTTGTATTTGAGCCTGTTGCCCATGTCTGCATGATTGCCGTTTGTATGATAAATTATCGTTCAAACGACTGCAAGTATATTGTTGCACCCGTGTTTCTCTTTTATTCGCAATTTTTATTGACAAATCATAAAAAATCAATATAATGTATCTTAAGACAGAGCGGAGGAACCTGAAATGGCAAATGATAAAAATTATGAAAAAAAGCGCAGAGTAATAATGGTGTCCGCAATTATCGGTCTGATCGTCGGAACGGCGGCAGGCGTTTTCGGAACGGTTATGTTTGTTAAAGCGGGTAACCCGCAGTATGGGATGCTGACGCTTTCGCTCGGTCTGCCGGCGGGACTTCTTGTCGGTGCGCTTGTCGGAAACGCCTTGTCAAAGAATCTGAAGTAATGAAAGTGAGGATGCGATTTGGAACTTTATATCTGTGTTTTCCTGCTTATGATGGTTCTTATCACCCAAAGTTCGGAGAGGCGTCGGACAGCAGCGACAGTAAAGCATATTTTGAAAAAGAAAAAAACCAAAGGAGATATAAACATGAAAGAACTTGCGGAAAAATTTGTGGGTAAAGAGTGCCTTATATATACTGTGATAAATTCCGACAGTTGTATAAAGGGGAAAATCACCGAGGTTACCGATACCGGAATAATCATCGAAAATGCGGGAAACACCGAGGCGGTGAATCTTGAATATGTTATACGTATACGCGAGTGGCCGCGTGACCGCAACGGAAAAAAGAAAATGTTTGTCGGATAATCGGAGACGACAATATGGCAAAACTTACATACGATAAAGATAATTTTTTGCTGGACGGTAAGAAATATACCGTCCTTTCCGGGGCAATGCATTATTTCCGTGTCCCGAGAGAATATTGGTATGACCGGCTTCTGAAGTTGAAGGAATGCGGATTCAATACCGTCGAAACCTATACCTGCTGGAATCTCCACGAAAAGAATGAGGGAAAATTTGATTTTTCCGACGGACTTGATGTTGCCGCGTATATAGAAACGGCGGCAGAACTCGGACTGAATGTCATCGTCCGTCCGGGTCCGTATATCTGTGCCGAGTGGGACTTCGGCGGACTGCCCGCGTGGCTGCTGAAATATGAGGATATGCCGCTCCGCTGCTCGGATAAGCGTTTTATGTCAAAATTCGAGGCTTATCTCAGAGAATTGCTTTCGCGGATATCCGGTTTTGATAATGTAATAATGCTTCAGATCGAAAACGAATACGGAAGCTACGGCAACGATAAACTTTATCTTAACGAGATAAAGCGGATATACGAAGACTGCGGCATGGACTGCCTCTATTTTACCTCGGACGGACCGACCGAGCTGATGCTTTCGGGCGGAACGCTTGACGGCTGTCTCGCTGTTGCCAATTTCGGATCAAAGCCGAAACAGAATCTTTCGTATCTGAAAAAATTCCGTCCCGATCAGCCGCTCATGTGCGGCGAATACTGGTGCGGGTGGTTCGATCATTGGTTTGAAAACCACCATGTTCGTACCGCGGATGAGATATGCGGAGATTTCGGTGAGTTCTTTGAGCTCGGTGCATCGGTGAACTTTTATATGTTCCACGGCGGGACAAATTTCGGCTTTACAAACGGCGCAAACTGCGACGAGTGCTATCAGCCGACGATTACAAGCTATGATTACAATGCACTCCTGACCGAGGCGGGTGACCGTACCGAGGCATATTACAGGGTTCGCGATATGATCGCCGAAAAAACGGGTGTACGCATACCGCTTACTGCAAAG
>CALBLD010000302.1 GCA_937895775.1 uncultured Clostridia bacterium | reverse complement strand
TATTTCAGGCAAAAATTCGGTTTGCCGAAATCGAGGGCACTGAACGATCTGCATCACGCAAAGGACGCTTATCTGAATATCGTGTGCGGAAACGTATATCACGAACGCTTTACAAAGCAGTGGTTTCTGGAACACATTAAAAATTACACGGTCAAGACAAAGGCACTGTTCGGGCAAGATATCACCGTCGGAAGCAAAAAGATATGGGAAGGCGGGCGGTCGATCAACGCAGTCAAAAAAAGCATGCGGAAAAACAACTGCCACATGACCTTCTATCCTATAAAGAAGAAGCACGGGCAAAACGGCGGATTTTTTGATCAGAATCCGCTTCCTGCCGGTAAAAACTTATTCCCGAGGAAGAAGGGGCTGTCACCCGAAAAATACGGCGGTTACAACAGTCTGACGACCGCATTTTCGGTCATTGTTCGCTATACCCTCGGAAAGAAAAACGTGGTCGAATTCGTTCCCGTTACCCTGTTATGTGCCGAAAAATTCATGTCCGACCGTGATTACGCGCTGAACGGATACATAAAAGAACATTTTGACAAAAAATTTAAAGAAAAAGACGTAAAACCGACAGACATAAGACTGCTGTTCAACGGACGTCCGATAAAGATCGGCACCGAGCTTGTCCTTGACGGACTCAGCGTGCTTTTCGGAGGTCAGGGAAAATCGGACGGTATAATCGGGGTAAAAGTATTCAGTCCTCTTCTTCTGCCGGAAAATGATGCCGCATACGTGAAAGCAGTCGAATCGTTTGTGCGCAAGACAGACAAGAACCGCGACATCGGCTACTCGCAGGAGGAAACGGTGTCCGCCGAGAAAAATCTCATGCTCTTCGATCTGCTTGTCGAAAAATACGGCAAAAAACCCTATTCCATGCGACCCGAAAGCGGACTCAAAAAGCTGACAGAGGGCAGAGATACCTTTGTCCGGCTCGACGTGAAGGAGCAGTGCAGAACGCTCATGAGCATCCTTTCGCATTTCAACCGGACCGCCCTGGCTGATACCAATCTCAAACTCGGACGCAACTGTCGGCTCAATGCAAATGTCAACAACTGGAAATATTCGGACGTCAGGATAGTTGACCGCTCACCCTCCGGACTCTGGAAGCGGGAATCGGCCAATCTCAAGGAATTGTCATGAGCTGGCGCACAGTCATAATAACCATGCGGTGCAAGCTCGACCTCAAAATGGGTTACATGGTGGTGCGCGGCGAGGAGACCAGACGGATATATCTCGACGAGATCGCAATGCTGATGATAGAAAATCCCGCAGTCTCGCTCACCGGCTGTCTGCTTGAGGCACTTATCGAAAAAAAGGTAAGGGTGATCTTCTGCGACGGGAAACGCTCACCCATGGCAGAGCTTGCGCCCTACTACGGTTCGTACGACTGTTCGCGGAAGATCAGGGTTCAGCAGGAGTGGAACGACGACATCAGGGGAGCGGTCTGGACAGACATCATTTCCGAAAAGATCAAAAATCAATGCATCTTCCTTTCGGAACTCGGGAAAGAGCGCGAGACTTCCCTTCTGAAAACATACATCGGACAGGTGGAGCTTTACGACGCGACAAACCGTGAGGGGCATGCGGCAAAAGTATACTTCAATGCCCTGTTCGGCACCGATTTCACCAGAACCGAGGACAATGTCACAAACGCCGCTCTGAATTACGGTTATACGATCATCCTTTCCGCCTTCAACAGAGAGATCACCTCCTGCGGATATCTTACCCAGCTCGGACTATGTCACTGCAATCTGTTCAACTACTACAATCTGAGCTGTGATCTGATGGAGCCTTTCCGCATACTTGTTGACAGAAAGGTATTTGACGGCAGATATACCGTTTTTTCAGCCGCCGAGAAACATGCGCTCTGGGGTATTCTGAACGAAACCGTTTATATTGCCGATTCGCAGCAGACGGTTCTGAACGGGATCAGAATATATACACGAAGCATTTTTGATGCGCTGAACGAGGGCGACACCTCGCTCATAAGGTTTTACAGAAGAATATGAGTTATCGTTTTATGAGAGTGTTGGTATTTTTTGACCTGCCGACAAACACAAATGCGGACAGGCGAAGTTACAGACAGTTCCGCGGACTGCTGATAAAAAACGGTTTTATAATGCTTCAGGAGTCGGTTTACACAAGGATGCTCATTACTCCGACAGCCGAGCGTGCGGTCGTGAACCTGATCCGCAAAAACAGACCTCCCGAAGGGATGGTGCAGGTTCTTACGGTTACCGAAAAGCAATTCGGGAAAATGGAGTACATAACCGGAGAATTTCACACTGACATCATCGACAGCGACGAAAGGCTGGTAATTCTATGAAATTTTGTTTTCCGGAGATAAGCGGGGTCTTTGATACCGGTGCCGGGGTTATAAACACGCTTGTAATCGAGAATCAAAGGCTGTTTTACAGACTGATCTCGGATATCGCATCGCAGCTTGACGGCTGCGACGGAAAAGCGGTGGTGTCGGATCGGGATAGGATTCTCGGTTTTTCAAAAAATGTCGAACTGCTTACGACATTTGTGCCGTTTGAGCTTAACAAAAAGGCTCTTATCGGCAAAATTGCTTCCGCGCTTGAGCGGGAAGCGGTAAATCCGGACAATTATATGAACACCATGCAGATGATGTCGGATATTGAAAAATATCTTGATATGCTTGCCTCCGGATTTGACTGCGATCTGTCATTTACAAAAATATCTCCGTCCTCGATCATCAGAGCGGCAGGACCCGAGGTTGCCGACAATTATGACAGCATCGCCGAAAAAGTGATCGATTATATGGAACTGATCCGCGAATTCGACTGCAAAAAACTGTTTATAACAGTCAATATGCGAAGCTTTGCGGACGATTCCGAAATCGAACCGTTCATGAAAACGGTCATCGATCACGAATACGATCTTATAATGATAGAAAACACCGGATACCGACGTCTGCCCCTTGAAAAACGGGTAACGGTAGACGCCGATCTGTGTGAATTCTGATAAAGACAGGTTTGAGTTCCCTTTGTACTCAAAGCCCCGCGGAATATAGTGCCGTTTTTCGCATTCTGATGCGAATTTGAGGGTTTGAGAGTAGTGTAATTTTATAGGGGACTTAAACTATTCACCAATATATAA
>CALBLD010000301.1 GCA_937895775.1 uncultured Clostridia bacterium | reverse complement strand
TTTACAAAAAACAAAACCCCTCTCTCGCTTGAGTTGGGCTTTGTCAGCGATCTGAGGTCATGACCGATCGGTCATGACCTGTTTTTATAACTTTTTACCGTCAGACAAATTTGTCAGCAGACAAAGTCTATCGCTTTGCGGTCGATGCGTATCTCCTTGCAGAGGGCGGACGCCTTTATGTGTTCGGGATGATTTTTGTAGCGATCGAGTGCTTCGAACGATTCAAATTTTGATATAAGGATAGCGTCGTAGTCGTTTTCGGGGTTGACGTTTATCCCGGTCTCCATTTCGATTATCTCGGGAATGATCGGTCTGAGGCTCTCAAGCGCGTCAAGAAATCTGCGCATTGCCGCCTCTTCGTTTTCTTTGAATTTCCATATAACAACGTGTTTTATCATGTTATTTCCCTTTCGTGTGTACTGACTGACATGATTATATCACATAAGGTCGCTTTTTTCAACGGTGTTGGCTGTTTTTTGCATTTTTGTTGTCGGTGTGACATTTGAAAAATCATATACAGAAGCATTGTTCTTGACAGCTGTGACGAAAAATGATATACTGGCTCTACGGATTACAAATGAAAATAAAGGATGGGTGTATAAATGAACGATAAATGGCTTGAATTTGCGATGCAAATTCAGAGCATTGCGCAGGCGGGACTTCAGTACGGCAAAGACAGATACGACATCGAACGGTATGAACAGCTGCGAAATCTCGCCGCAGAGATGATCTCGGCAAGGACCGATCTGCCGCTTGAGCGTGTAAATGAGTTGTTCTGCAACGAAACAGGTTATCAGACTCCGAAGATTGATACGAGAGCGGCGGTCTTTTCGGACGGGAAGATACTTCTCGTTCACGAAAACAACGGCACATGGTCGCTGCCCGGCGGATGGTGCGATGTTGACATGTCTGTTGCGTCAAATGTCGAAAAAGAGGTCAGGGAAGAGTCGGGACTTAACGTCGTGTCCGAAAGACTGATTGCGGTTCAGGATTGGCGCAAACACAATGTGACAAACTATGTCTGGGGAGTTATCAAGTTTTTTGTCCTGTGCAGATACGAGAGCGGAAACTTCGAAGAGAATATCGAAACGACCGAAATCGGATTTTTCGGCAGAGACGAACTTCCCGAAAATCTCGCAACCGAAAAAAACACAAAGCAGCAGATACTTATGTGCTTTGATTTTCTCAAAAATCCCGATGCTCCGACGCTTTTCGACTGACGGCGAAAATGCGCAAACGGCGTGATTATACATCACGATTGCCGCACCTGTGCCGCACGAAAGATTTTCGTATGAATTATCCGGGATTTTTCTGCGGCTGTGTACGCCGCTCCACAAAGTGACGTATCCACAGCTTGGTGTATGAGTCCAGATCGTCGAGCGTTACGTCCGACAGTCCGCGACAGTATTTGACATATTCGCAGAGAATCCCGTTTACGAATACCGCAATGTCAAGCGCAAGATATTCCTTGTTTTTTATTCTCTCATCACGGTTGCACAGTTCAAGAAACTTGTTTGTTGCGATCGTCGTCAGCTTTTTCGCGGCAAAGAGAAAATCGTTTGAACGGCAGAGCAGCTTGTAATTTTCATCGTTTTCACGGATGTACCGGAAGAATATCTCGGCGAATTTTTCGGCGTTTGCCGCCTCGACAAGCTTTGCGTTGTCGAAAAATCTGTCGATAAGCTCGTTTTCATAATCCTCCGCAATGCCGTATGTATCGTCGTAGTGTGAGTAAAAGGTTCCGCGGCTTATGTCGGCACGGTTGCACAACTCGCTGACCGATATTTTGGAGATTTCCTTATATTCGGACAGCATCTCGGCAAATACGCTCTTGATAAGGCGTTTGGTTTTTGCGGATGAACGGTTCAAGTTTTTTACTTTCATATTTGTTCCGACCTCTGTTTTTATATTGCAGCTGCTTTTCCCCGTGGAAAAGCCGATTTTTTTACAGTTTTATACACAGTGTAAATATTTTGACAATGCACACAAAATTGCTCTTCCTTTTGCTTGCAAAATAATTATAATACAACATTGTTGAAATGTCAACAGTGTTCAATAAAAAAAGAACAGGAGGAACTGTATGCACACGATAGAGGTGGAACACCTGACCAAGGACTACGGCTCCGGGCGCGGCGTGTTTGATGTCAGCATCGGGGTGGATAAGGGAGAGGTTTTCGGGTTTCTCGGACCGAACGGCGCGGGTAAATCGACTACCATCCGTCATCTTATGGGATTTTCGAAGCCGGACAGCGGAAGTACAAAGATCGAAGGCTTTGAAACATTTTCGGATTATTCCAGAGTGCTCAGTCACGTCGGATATATTCCGGGCGAGATCGCACTGCCCGCCGGGCTTACCGGATGGGAATTCATCAGGATGATGCAGAATCTTCAGAAGATTCACAATGAAGAATGTCTTGCTTCCATGCTGAAGCTTTTTGAGCTTGAGGACGAGGTTCTGCGCGGAGATACCAAGCGTATGAGTCTCGGAGTAAAGCGGAAGCTGGCGGTAGTTACGGCATTTATGTCCGATCCTGACGTGCTTATACTTGACGAGCCGACAAGCGGACTTGACCCTGTAATGCAGGAGAATTTTATAGAGTTCATTCATAAGGAGAAATCGCGCGGAAAGACGATTCTGCTGTCCAGCCACATTTTCTCGGAAATAGACTCTACCTGCGACAGGATCGCAATCATCAAGGACGGGCATATCGTATCCCAGTTTGTGGCTGACGATCTGAAACATGCGTCGCGCAAGTATTATACCGTATCCTTTGCCGACCAATCGGCAAAGTCGGAATTTGTCGGCAAAGCCGCCGCCCTCTCGTCATTCGGTCTGATACGGGAAGAGAACAACGAGGTATATCTGTCGATCGACGACAGTGATCTCAATGCGCTTATCGCATTGCTTGCGGCGACACATGCGACCGCTTTCAGCAACCGTCGGGAAACACTGGAGGATTATTTCCTCAGATTTTATAAGGAAGATAAGGATTTCGGAGGTGCTTTGAAGTGAGCGTAATCGAATGCAGACAGCTTACCAAGGATTTCGGGGACGGACGCGGTATTTTCGGACTTGATCTGAATATCGAAGAGGGTGAGATGGTCGGATTTGTCGGTACGAACGGAAGCGGAAAGACAACTACGATCCGCAATATGCTGGGCTTTCTCAAGCCGACATCGGGTGAGGTCAGTGTGAACGGATTGTCATCGTGGGAGCATGCAAGCGAGATCGCACGCAGTGTCGGATATGTTCCCGGCGAGATCGCTTTTCCCGATCTTAAGACCGGTATCGATTTTCTCAGATGTCAGGCGGATTTTCTGGGGCTTAAGGATATGAACTACGCAAACGAGCTGATCGAACGCCTCCAGCTTGACCCGAGAGCCAATCTGAAGCGTATGAGTAAGGGTATGAAACAGAAAACTGCGCTGGTTGCGGCACTGATGAACGACGCGCCGATCATCATTCTGGATGAGCCGACGACCGGACTTGATCCGCTTATGCGTATTACCTTCCTTGATATAATCAGGGAAGAGCATAAAAAAGGCAAGACGGTGTTCATGAGCAGTCACAGCTTTGAGGAGCTTGAAACAACCTGCGACCGCGTGGCTCTGATAA
>CALBLD010000300.1 GCA_937895775.1 uncultured Clostridia bacterium | reverse complement strand
AAGATGTCCTTTATGACGCGGTATTCGTCGATCTGCTGTGCGGACGGATTTACATAGCAATAATCCAGCGTGTAAAACTGACGGCTGGTGTGCATACTGCCGCAGTCGTCCCATGCAAGGGCGACAAGATTTGACGGCTTGAACCGTTTGCCGGAAAGCAGTGTCTGCGGAGTGGTGTACGGGGTCGAATTATAGTCGCCTGTCGCAAACAGCGCGGTATCGGGCGGGCAGTTTTTCTGCCAGAATTTCAGCAGTTTTACCGCTTCGACCGTGCGGTAGGCGTTGCCTGCCGCCGGATTCCACCCGTCAATGATGTACGGGTCGATTGAAAAATGCGTGTTGGTGAAAAGAATCTGTTTTTTATATTTTTCGTCGGTCAGTTTTACCCACTGATAATAGCGGTCGGGGTCATGCTCGTATTCGTGGCAGCCGCTGTCGGTCAGTGTAAAGCGGTTCTTCTTGTAAAAAATTATCAGACCGCAGCCGATGTTCATTTTTCCGAGCTTAAAATCCTTTCCGTCGCGCAGATGACTTGCCGCAAATCCGCGCTCGTCCAGTGCCGCAGTCAGCCTGCCGCACCAGTCAAAGACCGAATTCGGGGAACTGCCGAGTTCGGCGGCTTCCTGCACGCCGAGCAGGTCGGGATCGTATTTTTCAATGATTTTGAGGACATAGTCAAATCGTTTTTCCGCCGGCTCGTATCCGTCGTAATGCGTGTCCCAGTCCAGAATGTTGAAACTCATGCATGAAATATCACTCATTTGTTGTCCTTTCGCTGCCGCCTTTCTGCTGTCCGGCAGGCGGCAAACCGTTTATTCTTTGTTTAATTGAAGGAATATTGTTCTCCTCGCAAAGCTCAAAGAGCTGAAGATGCTCGTAATCGGTTTCGCTTTTATTGTTCGGACCGTGAAGTGCGAGAAGGAGCCTTCCCGAAAAGTCGGAAAATATCATTGCATGACCGCCGTCGGTGACGAAATCGGGGTGCAGACCCTTTTCGTAGAGCGGTTTGTCAAACTGTATGAAATTGCCGCCTATTTCACCCGAGTCCGACTTTGCAAGTCCGACCGTGTAGCCGTTTTTGCCGAAGTTTGACCATATCATGAAGAGGTCGGAGTCGGTTCTCAGCATGTACGGACCGTCGGTCACCCCGCTTGTCGCCCATGACGCATCCCTTGCACCGAAAAGATCGATCGGCTCGGACACAAAGTGAGTAAGATCGTCCGAGAGGCGTGCCGCCGCCATTCTTCCGTTGTGATCGGGCATAGAGGTCCATTCGTGGACGAAGACCATCCACGGTTTGCCCTCGCGGTCAAGATAAAATGTTCCGTCGATCGCGTCCCAGTCGGGCGGGGTTATACAGCCGTTTGCAATGTCCTCAAACGGTCCCGTCGGGTCGGTTGCGCGGTATACCGAAATCGTGCGGTGATTGTTCACGCAAGAAAATACCGATGTGAAGATGTAAAACGCACCCTTGTAAAAATGACATTCGGGTGCCCAGAACAGGTCTTTGACCCCGTGGAACTTTGCGGGAGGCTCAAAGACGGTTATCGGAGCCGACCAGTGTTCAAGGTCGGGACTGACGAGGCAGACGATCCTTGTTCCGTCGTTTTTGTACAGATAATATTTGCCGTCGAGCGGGAGTATAAACGGATCGCGGCAGGCAAGACCCGAAGAAGTCGTATCCGGGTCATAGGACAGATTGCGTGCTTTGGGCAATACATCAATGCCTCGGTTCGATAAAAAGTCGATATTCATGTAAAAAACTCGCTTTCATGTTAAAAGGGTAATGTAATTATAACAGGGGGCGGTCTTTTTGTCAATAAAAACACGGAAAAACGGTTGCCTTTTTGTCGGAAGTGTGATACAATAGGGCAAAATACCGAAACGGAGGAATTTGGTCAGTGAATACGGATGTCAGAAGGATTGCCCCCTGCGACAGGGAGCTTTTTCTTGAAATGAGTGCCGAATTTTATTCGTCGGACGCGGTACTGCACGATGTTGACAGATCATATCATGTGCGTACATTTGACGAGCTTATGCGCTCGGATGTCTATCTTGAAGGATATATTTTCGAGGCAGACGGCGCACCCGCAGGCTACGCACTGCTTGACAGGATGTTTTCGCATGAGGCGGGCGGCATTACCGTCTGGATCGAGGAACTTTATCTGCGCAGTGAGTACAGGGGGCAGGGAATCGGACGGTCGTTTTTCGAGCTGATCGAAAAGACGGTTCCCGCCGCAAGATACAGGCTTGAGGTCGAACCGGACAATCTGCGTGCGCAGTCGCTCTATCGGCGCATGGGATATGAATTTCTGCCATATCTGCAGATGATAAAGGACAAAGACAACGGGTAAAAGGAGATTTTCAATGAAAGAATACGATCCTGACGGCTATGATGCCGAAAAATATCTCTCTCCTTACTGGAAGGGAAATGTAAGCTACGCCGAGGCGGCTTTCGTCGGGGAAGAGCCGGACGGAAGCATCCTGCCGATAAGACTGCTTTATCCTGCGGACGAAATAATATCGGTAAGAAGCTTTGATCTTGTCACCCTTTACGAGTGCGGGATCGATTATGAACTTGAGGGCGGAATGATACGCATCCTGCCCGGATCGTCGATCCCGGCACTTGCATACCGCGACTACTGCTTTGAGCATTACACGTATGACGGTATAAAGACGCAGATCGCAGCGGCGGACGACAGCGGAAAGGGTTACATAGTTGCCGAAATATCGCACGAAAAAAAGGGACTCTCAAACTGGGTCATCGCCTGCACCTACACCCATTCGGGGAAAAGCGTCATATCCGAGCCGCCCGATCGCTCCGACCGTTTTCCCGGACTTTCGGCTCTGCTTTCGGCGAAAAAAGAGATAAAAGCGGTGCTTTACGGCGACAGCATAACCTACGGCTGGAGTGCGACCGGATTTTCGGTCGTAAACAGACCGCCGTTTTCGCCGCCTTATACCGATATGGTATTTGATCGGCTTGAAAAGGTGTACGGGGCGAAGATCGTCCGCAAAAATCTGTCGGTCAGCGGAAAGGATACCGGCTGGGCGATCGGTGATGACAACATTGCGGCAGTAGTTGCCGAGGCTCCCGATCTGCTTGTCCTTGCGTTCGGCATGAACGACGGGGTACACAGAGAACCCGGGGAATTCGGCAGAAATATCGATCATATAGTAAGGGCGGTGTCGAAAGGCTGCTCCGATGCCGAGATCGCCGTCGTTCTGCCTATGCTCCCGAACAGCGAAGTCGGATTCAGACCCGGTACCACACTGCGGAAATATCAGCCCGCATATCCGTCCGAGCTTATGAAGCTTGAGAAGGGTTGGGACGCCGACGGCATCCGCGCGACCGTGGTCGATGTCACGAGCCGACACGCCGAAATGCTGACGGTCAAAGGTTTTCGCGATTGCAGTTCGTCGAACACCAATCATCCGAGCGATTATATACACAGGT
>CALBLD010000299.1 GCA_937895775.1 uncultured Clostridia bacterium | reverse complement strand
TACCGAGACAGAACCGTCGTTTACGTCGTAAAAACGCATGAGCAGATTTATAAGCGTCGTCTTTCCGCACCCTGTCGGTCCCACGATCGCCACAGTCTGCCCGGGCGATACGTGCAGGTTGAAGTTTCTGATAAGAGGTTTGTCGGGCGTGTAGGAAAATCTGACGTTTTCAAGATCGAACCTGCCGTCGGCGTGCGAAAGAATACGCGCGTTTTTATCATCGGGAATCTGCGGTTCTTCTTCGATCAGCTCAAAAAGCCTTGAAGCACAGGCAAGTGCATTCTGAAGCTCGGTAATAACTCCGGTTATTTCGTTGAAAGGCTTTGTGTACTGATTTGCGTATGATAACAGGCAGGACAGTGCTCCGACCGTAAATGAGGCAGACGCAGGATCCTTTGCCGAAGCAACAACGGTCAGCGCACCGACAAGAGCTACCGCCGCATATACGACATTGTTCACAAATCTCGTGCAAGGATTGGTTATTGACGAGAAGAATGTTGCGCGAAGTGAAAATTTTGAAAGACGATCGTTTATTTCATCGAACTTTTCAAGTGATTCGCTCTCGCGGCAGAATGATTTCAGTACCTTTTGTCCGTCGAGAACCTCTTCGATGTATGCGGTCTGTTCGCCCCGCGTTTCCGATTGCTTCAAGAACATAGAGTGTGTGTGTTCCGCAACGAACTTCGCAACGATAAGCGATAGCGGAGTCAGCAGTACGACAATGAGTGCGATTTTCCAGTTCAAAGCGATCATGAAGCCGACTGTTCCGATTATCATAAGAACACCGGTGAACAGTTGAGTGAATCCCATAAGTAAGCCGTCCGCAAATTGATCTGCATCCGAAATAACCCTGCTGATTATGTCTCCCGAGGGATGTGTGTCGATGTATGAAAGCGGCAGTATCTGTATTTTCCCGAAAGCCTCTTTCCTGACGTCACGGACAATGTTGAATGATATTTTGTTGTTTATCATGTTCATTATCCATTGGGAAAGGGCAGTGATGAGAATAATTACAACACATTTTGCCGTTATTTTCGAAATAAGCTCAAAATCAACCGCTTTCTCGCCGACAACGGCATCTATCGCATTGCCGATGAGGATAGGAAGATAAAGTGTAAGCGCAACCGAAACTGCGGCAAGTATGATGGTTGATACAATCAACAGTCGGTATCTTTTTATGTAATGCAAAACTTTGCGGATGTCCGAAACTTTGCCTGCCATATCATCCCACCTCCTTCGGATATTGCGAATAATAGATCTCTTTGTAAACTTCACAGTTTTCAAGCAGATCCTCGTGCCTGCCTTCGCCGACGACCTTTCCGTCATCGAGAACCACTATTTTGTCTGCATGCATGAGCGACGATGTGCGCTGTGAAACAATTATAACCGTCGGTCGGCTTTTCAGCTCGCGGATTGCTTTTCTCAGTGCGGCATCGGTCGCATAATCAAGCGCGGACGCACTGTCGTCGAGTATCAGTATTTCGGGATTGCCGACAAGTGCTCTCGCTATCGTCAGACGCTGTTTCTGACCGCCCGAAAAATTCCGTCCGCCCTGTGCGACTTCGGCGTCAAGCCCGCCCTTCTGCATAACAAAGTCGTATGCCTGAGCTGTTTTCAATGCTTCGATCATCTCATCGTCGGTTGCAAAACGATCGGCAAATCCGAGGTTCGATCTTATTGTGCCCTTGAACAGAACGGCTTTTTGCATGACGATACCGATCTTGCGGCGCAGTTTTTCGCTGTCATAACTCTTGACGTCTTTTCCGTCAACAAGAACAGTGCCTGAGGTTGCATCGTAGAAATGCGGAATAAGGTTGACAAGCGATGTTTTTCCGGCACCCGTTCCGCCGATTATTCCGAGAGTTTCGCCCTTTTTTATTCCGAACGAAATGTCCGACAGTGAATCTTCCGATGCGTTTTTGTATGTGAGCGATACATCCCTGAATTCAATGAAGCAGTCGTTTCCGGATTGCTTTTCGTCGTCGGACACAACATGTTCGTCGGGTTCGTCGATCGAAAGAATATATGCGACTCTGTTTGCACAGGCAATAGACTTGGTGATTGTTACTATCAGATTGGCAAGCTTAATCAGCTCAATCAGAATTTGCGACATGTAGTTGTAGAGCGCAACCACATCGCCCTGTGATAGGTTGCCGCTGTATACCTGTTTTCCGCTGACCGAGATCAGAAACAGAACCGCAAAATTGATGATGACATACGTCAGAGGGTTCATAAGAGCCGATATTCTGCCCACGAGCCTTTGCGCATTGTTGAGCGAATCGTTGCGTTTGTTGAACTCTATTTCTTCCGAATCTTCCTTGCAGAACGCTCTGATTACTCTGACACCGGTAAGGTTTTCTCTTGTTATGGACATAACACTGTCAAGTTTTGACTGCGTTTTCCTGTAGAGCGGAATCGTTATAAGGAGTATTCCGAATACGATAACCGACAGGCAGGGAATTGCAACTGCAAAAACAAGAGCGGATTTTACATCAACGGTGAATGCCATTATCATTGCACCGAATACAATAAACGGCGAACGTAAAAAGAGGCGAAGCGTCATGTTGACACCCGACTGCATCTGGTTTATGTCGCTGGTAATTCTCGTCATGAGCGTCGATCTTCCGAGCCTGTCAAGGACGGAGAAGGAAAATGACTGTATTTTTTCGAAAAGGGCATGACGAACCTTTGAACTGAATCCTATGGCGGCTTTTGCGGCAAAATACTGTGCGGTTATAGAGCAGACAAGACCGATCACGCCGAGTCCGAGAAGGATAAGACACCTTGAAAAAATATACCCGGTATCGCCGTATGCAATACCTTTGTTGATTATCGAAGCGACAACAAGAGGAACAATAAGTTCAAAGCCCGCCTCAAGAAGCTTGAAAAACGGACCGAGAATTGACTCAAGCTTGTAATCTCGCATGTAAATAAGGAGTTTTTTCATGTTAAATAATCCTTTGCAGATTGTTGGTGAATGAAAAAGCGGCTTCACATAAAAATGTGTAAGCCGCTTTGCGTATTTATAAATCTTATTCCTCGTCAGCGGACTCTTCGGCGTCACCGTCGTCGTTGTAGCCGTCTTCAAGCAGGGCGCGCATCGAAAGCGAGACCTTCTTCTTCTCGGTATCGATGTTTGTGATCTTGACCTGAACAACATCATCAAGATGAACAACCTCTGCGGGTGTTGCGATCTTGTGATCGGTTATCTGAGAGATGTGGATAAGACCGTCAACCTCGGGAATAATCTCGGCAAATGCCCCGAAGGGAGTAATGCCGACTATCTTTGCCGAAACAACATCACCGACATTGAACGACTTGACGAAAATGTTCCAGGGGTTTGTTTCCTCGGTCTTGCAGCCGAGCGAAATTCTCTCTTTTTCTCGGGATCAAACGATTTGACGTAGACGTCAATGCTGTCTCCGACCTTTACAACGTCGGCAGGACTCTTGATTCTCGACCATGAGAGTTCGGTGATATGTACCATGCCGTCAACGCCGCCGATATCGACAAATGCTCCGTAGGAGGTCAGCGACTTGACTGTGCCGGTGTATTTCTTTCCGACTTCAAGCTCTGCCCATACTTTTGCAACGGCTTCCTTGTGCTCTGCACGCTGTACCGCTCTTATCGAAGCGGTCGCACGGTTGCGCGACTCTTCAATGTCGATAATCTTTACCTTCTGTGTGGTTCCCTTGAGGGGAGTAAGCTCTTCACCCTTCGGAACTCCTGTCTGCGAAGCGGGTATGAACACTTCGATTGCGCCGATGGCAATCATGCATCCGCCCTTGACAATCTTTGTAATCTTGCCTTCAAGGATTTCTCCGCTTTCCTTCGCTTCGACAACCTTCTTCCAGCTGTCGATGCGCTCGATACGCTTTCTCGAAAGACCGGCAACACCTTCAATATCACTGACTCTTGTAACATATGCTTCGATCGTGTCACCGACCTTGTACGCAGGCTCTGCATTGGCAATTTCTTCGTAGGGAAGAAGCCCGGTAACATTTGCGGACAAATCAACATGAACATCTGTGGGAGTGATCGATGTGATCGTTCCGGTTACAATATCTCCTGTATTTAAAGTTTTGAGTGATTCTTCGAGCAGCTCTTCGAAATTTTCTTTCTCAATGTTCTCGCTCATAATGGTTTTTACCTCCTGTATTATATCGCCTGGTGTCGATGCACCGGCGGTAATGCCGATCCTTGCAGCCTTTTTCGCACGCAGCGCAATGGCAGGTGTAATGTCCGCCGCACTTTCAATGAGGAACGAATCCGGTTGATTTTTCTTCGAAACCGACAGAAGCTTTTTCGTGTTCGATGAGTTTTTGCCCCCGATCACAAGCATAAAATCAACTTCTTTGGACAACCGTTCAACCTCATTCTGACGGTTTTCAGTAACACTGCATATTGTATCATAAATGCTGTATTTTGTCAAGTGTTTGATGATAACTTCTTGCGCTTTGTGCCATTCGGACAAATTTTGAGTTGTTTGTGCCACCGCTATTACACATTTTTTGGCTAATTTGCGCAAATCGATTTCATCTGCACTGTTTGCAACATATGTTTCACCGGGAACTTTGCCGTGTGCATAAGAAACAATCCCCTTCACCTCGGGATGTTGCGGGTCGCCGATGACAAGAAGCGTTTCTCCGTGTTCTGTCCGGGTCATTACAATGTCGTGTATCTTCTTTACATACGGGCATGTGCAATCGATGACTTTGAAATTTTCACATCTGTTACTGTATTCCGAAAGTCTGCATCCGATTTCCTTCGTGGTTCCGTGCGCCCGCAGAACCACCGTTGAAGGAATCCCGCTGCACGCATCCGCAAAAATCCTGTCTATGTCATTTTCACTTATGCATATGACACCCTTGCGTTCAAGCTCTTTTACAACGTGCGGATTGTGAACCAGCTCTCCGAGCGTGTAGATTTTTTCTTCCGGTT
>CALBLD010000298.1 GCA_937895775.1 uncultured Clostridia bacterium | reverse complement strand
CAAAAATAATCGGGGGAGCCGAAACGGCTCCCCCATGAAACTGCGTACAAGCGGATATTCGGTAATTTTTACGCAAAAAGATTTATCACATAGCCTGCGGCAAGTCCGACAACCGCAACGATCGCGGTTATAAGAACATTCTCGGAAACATTTTTATTCTCCTTATAGAGAACCATCAGTCCGAGTCCCGCATTGACCGAAAGTCCCGCAACAGCGGCACCGAACGACAGCCCGCCGAGCAGATACAGTTCTGTCAGTATCACAGACGACGCGCAGTTTGGAATAAATCCGACCACCGCCGCAAGAAGCGGCTGGAGCCATTTACTCTGTCCGAGAAAATCGGCTATTCTGTCCTCTCCGACACCCGCAATGACCAGATTCATTACGAGATTCACGACGAATATATACAGAAATATCTTTATACAATGGACAAGCGGATGCTTCCAATCGAATTTTTCGCCGCCTTCGATCTCATGCTTACAGCATCCGACCGACCCATGGGCATCATGCTCTTCCTCATGCTCCGCATGCTTTACGGCAGGTCTTTTCGGGCAGACGAGCAGTGTCAGGTAGCCCGCGATCACGCCGAGCAGAAGCTTTACGGCGATCAGCAGAAGCATTTCGGGTATGCGACCCGGTTTTGACAGCATGATCGGCACAGCCTCGTCAGAGGTCGCTATATAGACTGCGACCAGTGCGCCCGCCGACAGCGAACCCTTTGCAAACAGATCGGTTGCGGCGACCGAGAAGCCGCACTGCGGTATCGATCCGAACACGGAACCGACAAGCGGCGAAAGTCTGCCGCACAGAAGCGGCGACTTTTCAAGATTTGCATACTTTTTGTACTCCACCCATTCGATAAGGAAATAGACAGGCAGCAAAACGGGCAGAACAAGTGCCGAGTCTTTAAGCGCATCCGGCAGACATTCCGCCAGAAGTTTTACAAAATACATTATATATTACTCCGTATTCCGGGAAATTTTCTTCATTTTATCACATTTTATTCCGAATGTCAACACACCGTTGCCGATTTCGCTTTTTTACGTACTTGATTTGTTCACATATGGGTGGTATAATTCTTATACGTAGTAAAAAGGAAAGGACTGTTATCGCACCCAATGGAAACGCGAAAAAAGCTCTCGGGAGGCAAGAAAGCCGCCATCATAATTCTGACGGTAATCATTTGTATTGTCCTCACCGTAATTATAGCTGCGGCATGTATTTTCAATCACTATTACAACAAGATCAACTACCGTCCGATCGATACAACCGACAAAATTGTCAGTATAACCGACGAAACCGATTTCCCGGACACAACGGGCGCTCCGGTCACGTCGAAAGATCCGACCACTTCGGGCGATCCGACAACTTCGGGCAATCCGGTGACCACACCTCCGAACACCGATCCGATCATCCCGCCGTCAACCGAGATCGATCCCGACTACGTCATGCAGTTCGGCAAGCACATAAAAAACATTCTGCTGATCGGAACCGACGCGCGGACGATAAACGACCGCGGTCGTTCTGACACCATGATACTTGCGTCGATCAACGAAAAGACAGGGCAGATTGTCCTTGTCTCCTTCATGCGCGACACCTACATCCCGAACATTCCGGCACTCGGCTCGGGCAACCGTCTCAACGCCGCATATGCGGCAGGCGGCGTATCCCTGCTCCTCTCTACCTTAAAAGAAAATTACCATATCGACATCGACAGGTACGTCAGAGTCAATTTCAGCGGATTTACAAACATTGTCAACAAGCTCGGCGGAATAGATTTAGAGCTGACCCAGGATGAAATAAACTACCTTGAACTCGGCGACGACGTAAAACCCGGTATGAATCATCTTGACGGTGCAAAAGCACTTGACTATTGCAGATGCAGATATGTCGGTCTGGGCAGTGAATCGGGCGATTTTGCCCGTACCGCGCGTCAACGCAAGGTACTCGGTCTTCTCCTTGACGGTATCCGCGGAAAAAATGTTTTTGAGATCGGAGAACTTCTTGACGAATTTCTGCCCGAGGTTGCGACCAACATAACGCGAAGCGAAATGCTTTCGATGGTTTCAAAATCCGGAACCTACCTCGGATACGAATTCGTGCAGTACCGTCTTCCGGTTGAAGGCAGCTGGAAATACGCAACCATACGCAAAATGTCGGTAATTACCGTCGATTTTGCGAAAAACACGATCGCTCTCGAAAAAATGATAAACGGAACCTACGGAAAATGATTTTTTCGCTTCTGAAAACGACCGTATGTGATATAATAATAAAAACCGCAGATCGGAGGAATTGAAAATGTATTTTGACTGGACATATGTAGTTCTCGTACTTCCCGCAGTCATCTTTGCGCTTATTGCCTCGGCAAGGGTGCAGTCAACATTCAAAAAATACAGCAGCCAGACCGTTCCGGGACTTACAGCCGCAGATGTTGCGAGGCGCATCCTCGACGACAACGGTCTTTCCCACATAAGAATCGTACGCATCAGCGGCAATCTCACCGACCATTATGATCCGAAAGCGGACGTGATCCGCCTTTCGGACAGCGTCTATTCGTCCTCATCAACCGCCGCAATAGGAGTCGCCGCCCACGAGGTCGGACACGCCATACAGCATGCCGAGGGTTATCTGCCCATCCGCATACGCTCGGCGATCATCCCCGCGACAAACATCGGTTCAAGGCTTGCGATCCCGCTTATCTTCATCGGCTGTCTTTTCGCATATCTCGGCGAATTTTTCGTGATACTCGCTTATGCGGGCGTTGCCTGCTTCGGTCTCAGCACGCTGTTTCAGCTCGTCACACTGCCGACAGAGTTCAATGCCAGCAGGCGTGCGCTGAATACCATTGAAAGCGACGGCATCCTTTCGGGCGATCAGCTCGTCGGCGCAAGGCGTGTGCTGTCCGCCGCCGCAATGACCTATGTTGCCGCTCTTGCGGTATCGCTCACGCAGCTTCTCCGTCTTCTGATAATTGTCGGTTCGAACAGCAAAAGCAATCGCCGATAAGGTTAAGCACGGTCGGACATTTTTGTCCGACCGTGCATTTTCATGCATATAAAACAAC
>CALBLD010000297.1 GCA_937895775.1 uncultured Clostridia bacterium | reverse complement strand
GCTGTGGTTTGCTCTGCTGTTTATCAGCGGCGGCGTTTGCGCGGCACTTGCCGTAAAACACAAAAAATCGTATTGATACGGAGGTAACGCAAAATGAAGAAACGAATACTCGGTATTCTGCTGACACTGTGCATGGTACTTTGCCTTGCGCCGGCGGGCGTGTTTGCTGAGGGTGAAACAGCCGTAACCGTTGATATCACCGGCAGCGGCACGGAGGATGATCCGTATCTTATTTACACTGCGGAAGGACTGAAAGCCTTCCGCGATAAGGCAAACGGCGGGGAGCTATATGCATTTGCCACACTGATGAATGATATTGTTCTGAACGACGGCACATTCGATGCGGACGGAAACTATACTGCCGCAGACGGAAGTGCCGCAGAACCGGAAAAATGGACTCCGATCAGCACGGATAATAACCAATACAGAGGCACATTCGACGGGAACGGCAAAACCGTCAAGGGTTTGTATGTCAATACCGGGGGTGATGAACCCGCAGGGTTGTTCGGATATACGGGAGGTCCGAAGATCAAAAATCTGACGGTGGACGGCTGTGTCATCGGAAAGGACTGGGCAGGCGGTATTTTGGGATTTTCCCACGGCGGTGTGATCGAAAACTGCACAAACAATGCGTCAGTTACAGTTGCGAATCTTGACAGCGAAACCCATGCCAATGTCGGCGGGATTGCAGGGGTAACCGGCGCGAAATTGATCGGCTGCGGCAACACGGGGAAGATTACCGTTAAAAATGTTGCCCAGATCGCCAATGTCGGCGGTCTTGTCGGCCAACAAAATAACGTAGGTCTTCCTTTAATCCATGATTGCTATAATACAGGCGATGTAAGCGGTGAGGCAGGCACACTGTATCTCGGCGGCATTGCGGGTGCAATTGCACAGGGCGTGGTTTCCAACTGCTACAGCACGGGAAAGCTTGACAGCACCGGCAGTACAACCGTATATCTGGGCGGCATCGTCGGGTTGAACGGCATATTGTACGACCTGACAAACAACTATTATCTTGAAGGCACGGCGGATAAAGCTGCCGGCAGAGATGAGGCGGATATGGTCGACAAAAATACCGTAAAACTAATGCCCAAAGAAGCATTTGGCGACGGAACGATACTTAACCTCATGATAAACGGCCGCGAGGACGGCACGCACCCCTGGAGCGGCGAGTGCGGATATGTCGAAAGTGCCGGCATGGTTCTGCCGATACTGAGAAGGGAAGAGAGCATTTAT
>CALBLD010000296.1 GCA_937895775.1 uncultured Clostridia bacterium | reverse complement strand
TTACCTCTTCTTCTTTGAAGCTCTCTACAATTTCTTCCATGATTTCAGAACTCCAATAAATCTTCAATTTTTTCTTTGCCCTTGTAATTGCGGTATAGAAAATTCCATGAGTGATTTTTTCAGAGTTGCTTTTAGGAATAATAACTTTTACTGAATCATATTCCAAGCCTTGTGCTTTATGAATAGAAACAGCATATGCCAGTTGAAAAGGAATTACAGAATACATTCCATCTTCATCATTCGCATATTCGACAGAATCGTCGTAAGCATGGATATTGCGGTGACACCCGAAAAAATCTGCGCATCGATACGCCGCATGTGCGGAGTGCCACCCGCGTGAATCCGGGTATATGCCTGCGACAGTCCGAAAAGTCGGAACGAATCCGCAATCCGTGCTGTTTTTGTCAGGTCGAAAATTCACATATAACTATTGAAAAACGGCTTTTTTTGTGATACAATGAACGCATCACACGAAAGGAGCCTACGGCATGTCACAGGTAACAAAACGGGCTTTGGAACAATCGCTTAAAAATCTTCTTTCAAAAAAACCGCTCACCAAAATAACCGTCGGCGACATTGCGGAGGACTGCGGCATCAACCGCATGACCTTCTATTATCATTTCAAGGACATTTACGATCTTGTCGAATGGTCCTGTCTTGAGGACGCAAAGCGTGCGCTTGACGAGAAAAAGACCTACGAAACATGGCAGCAGGGACTTTTGCAGATATTCGAAGCCGTACAGGAAAACAAAGTGTTCATTCTGAACGTCTACCGCTGTGTACACAGGGAGCAGGTCGAAAAATATCTTCAGCCGCTTGTTGACCGCCTCATTCTCGGCGTCATCGGCGAAGAGATCGGCGACATGGTTGTCAGAGAGGAGGACAGCCGTTTTATTGCGCGGGTATATTCCTATATATTTATAGGGATCATGCTCGACTGGATCAAAGACGACATGCAGCAGGATCCGCGTCAGATCGTCGATCGGCTCGCAAAACTCATAAAAGGCTC
This sequence comes from uncultured Clostridia bacterium, assembly GCA_937895775.1. Taxonomy (GTDB): domain Bacteria; phylum Bacillota; class Clostridia; order Oscillospirales; family CAG-272; genus CAKSQF01. The sequence goes on along the minus strand of CALBLD010000296.1, from coordinate 5,832 downwards.
GATGTCGGCGGCACTTTTACATTTTAAACTCTGATTTTATCATTTTCCCGGATATGATAAAAATTTTTACAGATTCACGTCCCGTGATAAGACTTTTATCACGGGACTTTTTCTGTTTATTGTAAAACTCCGCACACGTGGGTATAATAGGGTCAGAAAAAACACAGGAGGTTTTTAAAGTATGTACTATTCATCAGGAACTTACGAAGCATTTGCCCATCCCGAAAAGCCGAAGGATGCGGACAAAAAATCGGCTTATATCATAGGCACCGGACTTGCCGGACTCACCGCCGCCTTCTATCTCGTCCGCGACGGACAGGTAAAGGGCGAACACATTCATCTGCTCGAAAAGCTTGAGCTTGCGGGCGGCAGCTGTGACGGACGCAAGGATATCACCAAGGGCTTCTTCATGCGCGGCGGTCGAGAAATGGACAACCATTTTGAGGTCATGTGGGACACCTTCCGTGACGTTCCGTCGATCGAAACGCCGGGCGTATCCGTTCTTGACGAATATTATTGGCTCAACAAGCACGATCCGAACTACTCTCTCTGCCGCGCGACCGTAAACCGCGGCGAGGACGCTCACACCGACAGGCAGTTCAAACTTGACAAGGAATCCGCGCTTGCGCTCTCCAAGCTCTTCATGACCCCCGAGAAAGATCTTGAGGACAAGAAGATATCCGACGTTCTTCCCGAATCCTTCTGGAGCACGAACTTCTGGCTCTACTGGCAGACGATGTTCGCCTTCCAGCGTTGGTCAAGCGCACTTGAAATGAAGCGTTATCTCTGCCGCTACGTCCACCACATCGACGGACTTCCCGATTTCAGCGCGCTGCGCTTCACAAAATACAACCAGTACGAAAGCATGATCCTGCCGCTCGTGAAATATCTTGAAAGTCACGGCGTGCGCATCGAATACGGCATGGACGTGAAGAACGTCGTCATCGAAACCGAGGGCGACAAAAAAGTCGCAAAGCAGATCGCCTACGTCAAGGACGGCAAGGAGCAGACCATCGATCTTGTTGAGGACGATCTTGTCTTTATCACCAACGGCTGCTGCACCGACACTTCCTGCTACGGCGATCAGACCCATGCACCCGATCTGTCGGGAATCAAAAACGGCGCAGGCGAGTCATGGGACATGTGGAAAGCGATCGCGGCGCAGTCGGAACACGGCGAATACGGCAACCCGGACGCTTTCTGCTCGGACGTTGATGCCACAAACTGGATGAGCGCGACGGTTGCCACCTCCGACGAAGAAGTTATCGGACACATCATGGACATCTGCAAGCGCGACCCGCGCTCGGGCAAGGTGACCACCGGCGGTATCGTGACCGTCAGGGACAGTGCCGACAACTGGTATCTGTCATGGACGATCAACCGACAGCCGCAATTCAGATCGCAGGACAAAAATATGGTGCTCGTATGGCTCTATTCGCTGAACACGAACAGAGAGGGCAACTACGTGAAGAAAGCGATGCGCGACTGCACCGGCGAGGAGGTCTGCCGCGAATGGCTGTACCACATCGGCGTGCCGACCGACAGAATCGACGATCTTGCAAAGAACGCCTGCAACACCACGACCTGCTTCATGCCCTATATCAACGCATTCTTCCAGCCGAGAAAAGAATCCGACCGTCCGAAGGTCGTACCCGACGGTGCGGTGAACTTTGCCTTCATCGGACAGTTTGCCGAGACGCCCCGCGACACCATCTTCACCACCGAATATTCGATGCGCACCGGCATGGAATCGGCATATACCCTGCTTGACATCGACCGCGGCGTACCCGAGGTCTGGGGCAGCAAATACGACGTGCGCGAACTGCTCCGTGCCTGCTACTATGCGATCGACAAGAAGCCGATCAGCGAGGCTCCCCTTTCCTTCAAGGAGAAGGAGATGCTCAAGATCGTTCTGAAAAAAGTCAAAGGCACCGACATTGAGATTTTGCTGAAAGAAAGCGGACTCATAAAATAAAAAGCAAAACAGAGGCATGCCGCGGCATGCCTCTGTTTTTTATCATCCCATCAGTGCCCGCTTCGCGCGGACAAGCTCGTTTATAAAGAGCATATCGGTATCGGTCAGTGAGTAATCCTTCCGATGTATCAGCAGATCCTTGTATCTGCGTCTGTTCTCACTGCATTCCCTCTCCACAAGTCCGTACCGCCTGCGCAGATCCTCGGGAACCGGCGAGACCCACATGAAAGTCTCGGGATTCTTCGACAGCAGTTCAAACTGGCTCCCACGCTCGAAAACATATATCCTGCGGCGGGAGTTGTCGGGGAGTTCCTCTTTCTTGACCTCGGCAAAAGGCAGTGACGGCACATACGGATCGCCGTGCGCAATCTCCATGTAGTCGGCAAGGTCGCTGTAAGCGATCGCCTCCTTCAACGCAAGCGGACTTTTTTCGCTCATTATCAGTCTGTACGAAAATTCGGTTACAAGTTCGTAATCAAGTCCCTTTTCGTCAAGCAGCTGCTTATAATATTTGTCGTAATTTTCGGCATACCTCACTATCCCCAGCTTATAATCGTCGCTGAGGACATTTTTTATAGAGCGGAGCGAATTTGTTTCTTTATAGAAGAGTTCGGCGTCACATTCGCCGCCTATCAGCTTCGAAAAGCAGGCAAACGCCTCGGAAACATAGCTTGCACGCGGAACCGACACCGAAAAGCGCAGTTTTTTTGTCCTTCCGGACGAAAACATCGATTCAAGCTCATCCACCTGTTTCAGAACGGCTTTTGCGTATCTTATGAATATCTCACCGTCGGGAGTGAGCGTCATTCCCTTTGCCGAACGCTCGAAAAGCTTTGTTCCGACCGAGCTTTCAAGTTCCTTGATTGCCCGGCTTAGTGCCGGCTGTCCTATATACAGTATCTCCGCCGCCTTGTTTATTGAATTGGTATTTGCCACCTCTACGGCATATTTCATGTGAAGAAGGTTCATACAAGCCTCCGATAAAGTTTCCCTCCGTCGGAGATTATCCGAAAGAGGTGCCGATATTACAAAACGGACCGGGGGTGCGGAAAACTCCGCCGTCCCCGGTCCGCAAAGCTGCGATTTACAAGCGGCAGGGTGCCGTATATGTAAAGCCGTTTGCTTTTGTCCGATTATTTCTTATTTTTTCGTCTGCTTTTCGACGGTTACAACGACCGAGGTCATGGTTCCTTCCATGTCCTTGATCTTGCCGAAGAAAGCGTAACGGCGTTTCTTTTCGGGATTGTAATCGGGGCAGGACCACTCGACTTCATGCTCGGTAAGCTCTACGTAGCCGCCGAACTTCTCGTAATCCTCTGCGCCGAGCGAACGTACCGAGAACTCGGATACTTCCATACCCTGGTTGAACGAACGGAAGCCCGCAGAGCCGACTCTCATGCTGCTGTCGATATCGACAGGCTCGTCATAGATCTTCTGACCGTCTATGTACAGAAGGAATCTGCTGTTGTAAACGATAAGCTCGATCTCATAGGGAGTATCGGTTGTATGCTCGATCGTAGTACTCTTGCCGCAGTCGGCATATTTGCCGTGAACCGATTTTCCTACTCCGATAGTAGTCTTGCCTACGTTTTCGGAATCATAGCCGGGTTCGTTGATGGCGATATACATTCCGTGATAGCCGTCGGGACCGTCGCCCTTTACGTCAACCGCACGGAAGATAAGTCCGAAGTTACCCGAAACATCGCCGTGTACGGCGGTAAGAGTAGCCTTGACAGCATAGTTTGCGAAGATCATTCCTTCGGACGAAGACCAGTCGGATGCCTTTACCGCACCCATGAATCTGTTGGAACCGCCCGCAAATACGATCTTGCCGTCAACCGAACTCTTTTCGTCAACGTCGCAGTAATCCCATGCCTCTTTCATGCTGATGTCGGACAGGAAGCTTTCGCTGAAAAGCTCTTTGGAAACGTCATTGTTCTCGGCTTTCTTCTCAACATAAAGCTTTGTGGGAAGCTGAGCGATGACTTCTTCATATGTGGTTCCGACATTTACCGCAAAAGGATCAAGCTTTTCAACAGGAAATTCGGATGTCCAGGGAATCTCAACCGAACTCGGGGGTGCCTTTGTTCTGATCGGGCCTGTTGTTGTTGCCGCGGCAACGGTGGTTGCACCGGCAGCAGTCGTAACGTCGGAGCCGCCGCCCGCACAGGATGCGAGAGCCAGAGCCATGCACATGACAAGCAATATAGCAACTGTTTTTTTCATTTCTGTTTTTCCTTTCATGAATAAATTCATAAATCAACGCATTTCTGCGTCGCAGAATCATTATATCACTGTTTTTTCAATTTGAAAAGTGCTTTTTACTAATTTTAATAATTTATCAATCTTTTTTGTCAGACATGCCCAAATTATCGGGAATATATTTGTATATTCTGCCTCTTATTACTTTTTCGCGATAAAGAGAACTCCGAGCGTTCCGGGACCGCAGTGGGTCGATATACCGCATCCTGCTCTCGTGATATATATGTTTTCGAAGGGCAGGCTCTCGGCAAGCAGGGCTCTGACAGCCTCGCTCTGACTCTCGGGAACTCCGGAATGTGTTATGAACACCTTTTCGGTGTCGATATCGATCCCGGCGATCGCGTCCTTCGCATACTGAAGCACGACCTTATCCATGTTTCCGCGGTATTTCTTTCCGACCGACATTTTGCCGCTCTGATTGTCAACCATGATGCAGGGACGGAGTTTCAGTGCGTTTGCGCCGAACATTGCGAGTGCCGAGCATCTGCCGCCCTTGTAAAGAAATTCAAGCGTATCGATGATGAAAGACGCATGCACCCTGTTTCTGATCTCGCAGAGACGTTCGACGATCTCGGCGGCGGTGAGCTTTCCCTCTTCGATCATCTTTGCCGCCTCAATAACGAGAAGTCCGGTTCCGGTCGAAAGATTGCGGCTGTCAACCGCAAAGGCTCTGCCGGGGAAGGATTCCGCCGCAAGTCTGCAGTTGTTGTAGGTCGCCGAAAGTCCGGAGCCGAGATTTATGAATATTACGTCACAGCCCTGATCGATACATTTTCTGAACATCGCCTCATATTCGTCGATATTTGTTGCCGATGTATGGGGCAGAATCTTTTTCTCGCGGTAGACGCGGTACATGTCGTCGGGGGTAAGATCGACTCCGTCATGGTATGTCTTTTCGTCCAGAATAACGGTAAACGAATTGATTACCACATTATATCTTTCGCACAGTTCGGGAGAAAGATCGCATGTGCTGTCGGCACACAGTATGATTTTATTGCTCATTCAGTGAGTTCCTTTCAATCGGTTTTGCTTTTTACTTAAAGTAATACTACCATATTTTTTGTCCGATGTCAAGACAAACATGAACGGCTTCTGTATTATTTGAAACAAATGAGTCAAAACTATTCACTGCCCGAACAAAAGCAGCATATTGAAAGGATGATCGCCCAATGAGAGGAAAAGGAGTAAGCGGCGGAGTCGCCGTCGGAAAAATTCATATACACAGATCGCTCGGAGAATTTGCGATACCGCAGGCGGAAAAGGCGCACACGGTCGGAGAAGAGCTTGCGATCTTCGAAAAGGCAAAGACGGAAACCGATGCGTCGCTTGAAAAGCTTGAACTTGCCGCACGCTCGGAGCTTGGGGAGGGCGACGCCGACATTTTCGCCGTTCACCGCATGCTTCTCGGCGACGCCGATTTCACAGAACCGATTTTGCGTTCGATAAAATCGGGAATGTCGGCATCTCTTGCCGTCTGGCAGACGGCAAAGGAACTGTCCGACGGTTTTGAGACACTTGACGACGAATACATGAGTGCGCGCGCCGCCGATCTGCGCGACGTTGCCTCTCTGGAGCATCTGTACGCCGAAGCGACC
>CALBLD010000295.1 GCA_937895775.1 uncultured Clostridia bacterium | reverse complement strand
GTAATCGACGATCTCGGTGCGGAAACGGTGAACAGCTTCACGGTGAGTACCCTTTACTCGCTGATAAACAGCAGGGTAATAGCAGGAAAGCCGATGATAATCAATACTAATCTGACGTCGGATGAAATAAAAGCGAAATACGGCGACCGCATCTTCTCACGACTGTTCGGCGAATTTACCGTTTTGCTGTTCAGAGGAACCGACGTGCGCATGCAGCGTCTCGGCGGCAGATAATACGGGAGCGGAGATTTGTTTTTAAGAAAGAAAGCCGAAAACGGTGTCGTATATGAGTATTCGGACAGACTCGGGACGGCACATCTTTTCTCGACAAGGCTCGGGGGCGTGTCAACCGATGAGCATCTTGCGTCAATGAATCTCGGGGAAAACCGGGGCGACAGTCCGGACAATGTAAGAACCAATTTTGATCTGCTGACCGCTGTGATCGGAAAATCGTTTTCGGACACGGTGAGGGGCGGGCAGGTACATTCGACAAACATAAGGACGGTCGATTGCTTTGACCGTGGGAAATTTTTTGAGTCTACCGACGGTTTCGTTACCGCAAGCGACGGAGTTGTGCTGACCGTAAAGATCGCGGACTGTCTCCCGCTGCTTCTTTTCGATCCGGAAAGCCGCGTGATCGCGGCAGTGCATGCAGGATGGCGCGGGTCGGCTGCGGGAATCTGTGCGGAGGGAATCCGGAAAATGCGTGAACTCGGAGCGAACCCGGCGGTCACAAGAGCGGCGATAGGAGCATGCATACACAGCTGCTGTTTTGAGGTCAGAGAGGATTTTGCCGACAGTGTCAGACTGATGTGCGGGAGTGAACTTGCACATAAGGTGATCTCGTACAGAGATGGCAGGATGTTTGCCGATATCGTGAAGCTGAACACAGAGATGCTTCTCGGTTGCGGTATTCCTCCGGAAAACATTGATGCAAATCCCGCATGCACATGCTGTGAGGGCAGTCTCTATTTTTCTCACAGGGCAACAGGCGGCCGCCGCGGAACGATGGCGGCAGTCATAACCTTGTGACGGTTTGTTTTGCAGATGATAATTATATATAAATAAAAAGGAAAACAGAAAGGGTAAAAATCCATGATAAAAGTTGAAAATCTCGGTAAACGGTACGGAGATAAATGGGTGGTCGATCACATCAGCTTCACTGTAGGTGAAGGAGAGATTGTCGGATTTCTCGGACCGAACGGCGCGGGCAAGACCACGACCATGTCCATGATAACCGGATTTCTGTCGTCAACAGAGGGTACGGCACAGATCGGAGGAATAAATGTGCTTGAAGACCCGATCGGTGCCAAGAAGCAGATCGGGTATCTCCCGGAAATCCCTCCGCTCTATATGGAAATGACAGTGCGGGAATATCTGAACTTCATTTATGATCTGAAGGGCTGTACGTTAAAGCGCGAC
>CALBLD010000294.1 GCA_937895775.1 uncultured Clostridia bacterium | reverse complement strand
CTGTACAGCTTTCCTGTCTTTTACTGAGTTCATCAAAGCTTCTGATCATAGGTTATCTCCTCCTTCTGCCCGAAGCTCTTCGATAATACCGGGAACAGCATTAACCTGAACCTTGGGGTAAACCTTTCCGTTTATCGAAACCGCCGGTGCGATTCCGCATGCGCCGATACAACGGAGTGCGTCAATAGTAAACAAACCGTCATCTGTTGTTTCACCCGGATTGATTCCGAGAATCTCCGAAAACTTGTCGATGACCTGCTGTGCGCCTTTAACATAGCACGCGGTTCCGAGACAACAGCCGATAATGTACTTTCCCTTGGGCTTGAGAGAGAAGAACGAGTAGAAGGTAACGACGCCGTATATCTCGGCAACGCTCGTACCGGTCTTTTCGGAGACAAGCTCCTGAACCTCAAGCGGTATGTAACCGTATTCCTTCTGAATGTCGCTCAAAATCATCATCAAGGGTGTTCTCTCACCTTTGTATCTGTCACAGATATCGGTGATCTTAGCTATTGCTGCTTCGCTTAAATGAGCCATGATAGCCCTCCTTAATGTTTTCCGCCACTTTCTGCGGTTTTTTTCGTTTATGTGACCGATAATACATAAGCAATATATCGATACACCACATACTGATTATTATACACATTTATTTTCTTCTTGTCAATAGGTTTATCCCCTTATATTGTCGAAAATTAAACATTTATCTGTGACGGTCCCGATTGTCGCTGTTTCCGCGTTATTGCGCGGAGAAAACAGCCGTTATTTGAAATAATTCTTTTGATTTTTACATTTTGCCTATTGAAATTTCGGAAAAATCGGTTTATAATTACAGAGATGAGTAAATGGACATGTGTTCCGGAATTTTGTCTTTGATTTTAAAAATCGGATTGAAACAGGAGTGCTTACAGTGAAAAAAGGCAACAATAAGAGTGTGCTGTCGAGAATAGTGTACGCATACACCGCATATGTACAGGCACCCATTATTTTTGTGACAAATGTTGCCGTATGCATTATTGCGGCATATCTGCTGATAAAGAAATGTCATGCTCCCGACTATTTCATGGTTATCGGCATAGTTCTCGGCGTTCTGTCCGGATTCTACGGAATGTTCAGATACATCCACATGGTTGCAAAATCCGACGGCGACAAATCCGCGGGATCGGACAACGGCAACCGGACAGATTCCGCCGAAGACCACAAATAAATTACGGAAAGGACAAAAATATGTTGAATTCCGATCTCAGAACCGAATTTCGAAAAATGGCGATCGGCGTACTGATAATGACGGCAATCATGGTCGCAGTCTTTGCGCTGATCGGAAAATTCAGCTACAAGGTTATAACCGGAGCCGTTCTCGGTGCGACGGTTACAATTATCAACCATTTGTTTCTCACCTATTCGGTCGTCCGCATAGTCGAAAAAGAGGATGCGGGAAACGGCAAGTCGTTCATGAAACTTTCATATCTTATAAGACTTGCGATAATCGCCGTGACGATAATTGTCGCAATAAAGGTTCCCGTTTTCAACTACATTGCGGTTGCGATCCCCTTCCTTTTTCCGAGAATAGTCATCGTCGCCACACACCTAATTGATTCGTGGAAGGAAAAGCGGAAATGAACGTATCGGGACCGAAAATATATTACACAATACCGATCCTCGGAGGAATACCGATAACCGAGACGATCGTCAACATGTGGATACTCATGGCGGTGATTGTCGGCATATGCCTGTTTCTTACGAGAGGTCTTAAGGAACGCCCGGTAAAAAAGCGGCAGGTGGTTGCCGAGCTGATTGTTTCGAAACTTTACGGTCTTGTAGAGGACACCATGGGCGAGCGCAACACGGGTTACGCCCCCTTTATCGGAACTCTCATGACGATCTCCGCAGTCGGAAGTCTGTCAAGCCTTGTCGGGATGCGTCCCATAACCGCAGACCTCAGCGTAACGCTCGCATGGGGACTTGTTATATTTCTCATTGTACAGACGGTATCGATAAAAACAACCGGAATACTTGCGTATCTGAAATCATTCTTTCAACCGGTTGCCCTGCTCTTCCCGCTCAACATAATCAGCACGATATCGACGCCGGTATCGATGGCATTCCGTCATTTCGGAAACATTGCTTCCGGACTTGTAATTTCAAAGCTTGTGTATTCTGCGCTCGCATCGCTCAGCGCGGCTGTTCTGTCATTTATCCCGAACGACTTCATAAGCTCTATACCGATATTTCAGGTCGGTATTCCCGCCGTGCTTTCGATTTACTTCGATCTGTTCTCGAGCGGTCTTCAGGCATATATATTCTGCATGCTTTCGATGGTATACATCGCCAACGCAAACGAACCTTAAAATTACAGGATCACGGTTCGGACAATCCATAAATCAAAAAACAGGTAAAAATCAGGAGGAAAACAAAAATGGAAAGAGCAATTGTACTCGCAGCATCGGCAATAGGAGCAGGACTGGCAATGATCGCCGGACTGGGTCCCGGTATCGGCGAAGGTATCGCCGTAAGCAAGGCACTTGAAGCTATCGGCAGACAGCCCGAATGTAAGGGTACGGTCACCAGCACAATGCTGCTCGGCTGTGCGGTCGCCGAATCGACCGGTATTTACTCGCTTGTCATCGCGCTGATACTGATCTACGCAAATCCCCTTGTCAATCTTCTGTAAACAAAACAAGGACGATAAAAGGAGTTAAGCATCAATGGAAGAATTTCTTTCATTTGTAACCATTGACGTATGGGAGATCATATTCACATGGATAAATCTTCTCATTCTGTTTTTGCTTATGAAGAAGATTCTGTTTAAACCCGTCAAAGCGATACTTGACAAGCGGGAAAAGGATGTCGGATCGTTATACAGCGACGCAGAGAAGGCTTCCGCCGAAGCCGACCGCCTGAGATCCGAATACAGCGAGAAACTGTCATCGGCAAAGGAAGAGGCTGACGAAATCGTAAGAAGCGCAACACGCAAGGCTCAGCTCACCGAAGAAGAGATTCTGCGCGACGCACACGGCAAAGCCGACAGAATCATCGAACGTGCCGAGGAAAACATTGAGCTTGAAAAGCAGAATGCGATAAACGAGGTCAAAAGCGAGATATCCGATATGGCTGTCACGCTCGCTTCCGCGATAATAAAGAAGGAAGTCAGCGAAGACGAACACCGTGAGATGATCGACAACTTTATCGATTCGGTTGACAACGGCAAAGAGCAGGCGGAGGGCAGGAAAAAATCATGACTTTTTCCGAAAGTTACGGAAAGGCTCTTTTTGAGCTTGCGCACGAATCGGGTGTTGACGGTCGGGTAAGAGATGAGCTGTCGGAGATCCGCGCATCATTTTCCGGAAACAAAGACGCCGAAAAGCTTCTTGACTGCCCGGGAATACCTCTCGAAGAGCGGCAGAAGGCGGTATGCGACGCACTTAAGGGCGCGCATCCTTTCACGCTCAATTTCATCCTTATTCTTACCGAAGCAAGGAAGATAAGAGAGCTTGATGCCTGTATGCGGGTCTATTCCGCCGAATATGACAGTGCACACGGAATCGAGCATGTCAAGGCGATAACCGCCCTGCCCATGAACCGGGATGAAATTGAAAGACTCAGAATATCGCTTGAGAAGAAGCGGCGCACGACGGTCATACTCGAAAACAGCGTTGACCCCGACATTCTCGGCGGTATTATTATCGAATATCCGGACTCGCGCACCGATGCAAGCATCGCCGGCAGTCTCGACTGTTTCAGAAGCGGTCTTTCCGAATGAAACACGGCGGAAATGCGTCGGGTAAAAAATCATTTGAATCAATGCCGCCGCACGGCGGCGCGGAGATAGTATTATGCCTATAAATGCAGA
>CALBLD010000293.1 GCA_937895775.1 uncultured Clostridia bacterium | reverse complement strand
GAATGGTTCATGTTGGATTTCGAAAAGCACAGACAGCTTCACGGCTTTACCGCAACTCTCAACAATCTTTATCTTAAAAGACGCGAGTTGTGGGAGCGGGATTTCTCATGGTCGGGTTTCGACTGGATTTATGCCGACCGCGACGCGGACAATCTTATAGCTTTCAGACGGATGGACAGAGCGGGACACGAGCTTGTTGTGATTATAAATTTCTCGGCTGTCGGTTATAAAGGTTACGGTTTTCCCGTAAAGGGCAAGGCGTACCGCGTCCTGCTTTCGACCGACGACGAAGAATTCGGCGGCGGCGGAATGAAATATCCCGAACTCATTGCCCAAAACGATATGGATATGATTACCCTCGACCTTGCGCCTCTGTCGGCGGTGATTCTCGAACCGGTAAACGAGCGTACCGTACAGAGAAAGAAAAGGACGAAAAAACAGACGGCGCAGACAGACGGCAAAAAATGAAAACGAAGCTCACATAAAAGGCAGATATTTATATAAAGGAGACTATGGTAGTATGTTTCAGAAAAAAGAATGTGTTGCAATGCTTCTTGCCGGCGGTCAGGGAAGCAGGCTGTATACTCTGACCGAAAAAACCGCGAAGCCTGCCGTATCCTTCGGCGGGAAATACCGGATAATCGATTTTACCCTTTCAAACTGTATAAATTCGGGAATTGACACTGTCGGGGTGCTTACCCAGTATCAGCCGCTTGTGCTCAACGAATATATAGGCAACGGTGCTCCGTGGGATCTTGACCGCAATATGGGCGGGGTCATGGTGCTTCCGCCGTATCAGAAGATGAGCGGCACCGACTGGTACAAGGGAACGGCAAACGCCATATGTCAAAATCTTGCATATATAGACAGATACGATCCCGATTACGTGCTCGTTCTGTCGGGCGACCATATTTACAAAATGGATTACTCGGCTATGCTCGATTTCCACAAGGAAAAGGAAGCCGATTGTACGATCGCGGTTTTGTCCGTACCGATTGAGGAGGCTTCCAGATTCGGTATAATGAACGCCGATGACGACAACAGGGTCTTTGAGTTTGAGGAAAAGCCCGCGCATCCGAAATCAACCAAGGCATCTATGGGTATATACATTTTCAGCTACAAAAAGCTGAAGCATTATCTTATCGAAGACGATCACACCGAGGGTTCGTCGAACGATTTCGGTAAAAACATAATCCCGACCATGCTGAGGAACGGGGAGAGAATGTACGCATATCCGTTCAAGGGCTATTGGAAGGATGTCGGAACCATAAACTCGCTCTGGGAAGCAAACATGGATCTGCTCGGAAACCCGCCGAAGTTCAATCTTCATGATAATGACTGGAGAATCTTCTCAAGATCGGAGTCTGACCCGGGACAGTATGTCGGCGACGGGTCGGAAATATCGGATGCCTTCATAACCGAGGGCTGCGAAATATACGGCACGGTCGAACATTCGGTACTCGGCAACGGGGTTTATGTTGCACCGGGTGCGGTTGTGCGCGACAGCGTGATAATGGAAAACACGACGATCGGAGAAAATGCGGTAGTTGAATATTCGATCGTTGCCGCAAATACCGAGGTGGGACGCGGATCGCACATAGGGGAGCGTCATGATGAAAATGGCGCAAAGATCACGGTCATCGGCTCGGATCTCAGACTGCCGGAGGGGACAAGAATCG
>CALBLD010000292.1 GCA_937895775.1 uncultured Clostridia bacterium | reverse complement strand
CCTATGCTTTTCGGGAATCCGAGCGCGGATTCAACAAAAGCGGATACCCACTGTGCCATTGACACCTCGCTTGCCCCGGCGCCTATCATCAGAATGACAAATACCCAGAAGTCGGGACGTCCGAAAAGCTCTTTGATCGTCATTCCTTCCCCTTCCCCGATCAGGCGTTTGATCGGGCAGACAGAGAAATTATACGCATTGACAAGCGGAACGACTGCCCACAGGCATGCGGCAATCCGCCAGTTTTCTATACCGAACAACATGAAAAACAAGGTGGAAAGCAGGATTACTCCGACTGTACCCCAACAATAAAAAGAATGAAGCAGGCTCATTACGCTGTCCTTGTTTTCAAAAGGACATGCTTCCACGATCGGACTTATCAAAACTTCGACAAGCCCGCTTCCCACCGCATATACAACGACCGCAATCAGTATTCCCGAAAGGTGATCGGGCAGCAGATCGGGCAAAAACGCCAGCAGTACAAGTCCGGCGGCAGAAGCGATCTGCGACGCCACCACGCATTTTCTGTATCCGATCCTGTCAACAAATTTCGCACAGAACACATCCACAAGAATCTGAGATATATAAAAAACAGTGGAAATCAGTGCTATCCTGCCGATAGATATATCATATTCGGCATGAAAACGCAAAAACAGCAGCGATGTGAAATTTGCGACGATCGCCTGTGTTATGAATCCCACATAGCAGGTAATCAGTGTTTTTTTATAGTTTTGCTGTATCATAAACCTTTTGCTTCCCCGAAAAAATCATTTGTACCATTATATCGTCCGGGCATGGTTTCGGACACTTTTCGGTATTTACATCCGAAACGGCAAAGCCGCACGACCGTTTCCGGTCGTGCGGTCAGTCATTTATTGCATATTGGCAAAGCACTCGACTGCTTTTGTAAAGCTTTCGATGGTTTTATCGGCATCGCCGTGTTCAATACCGTCGCACACACAATGCTTTATATGCCCCTCAAGAACGACCTTGCCGCACCCGTTCAGCGCAGACTTTGCCGCATTGATCTGCGACAGAATATCCTCGCACGGAATATCTTCGTCAACCATACGATCAATTGCCTGAATTTGCCCGATATTTTTTCTCAGCCTGCAATGCAGATTCTCGAAATCCATACACTGTTTCATTTATTCACCGTCAAGGGTATGCACGGATTATAACACAAAACCTCACGTCTGTCAAGAAAATGTGATCTCGGGCATTGCAGTCGTATGCAGTCTTTTGAAATTTCAGCCGTTTCCGTTCGATATGACGTGGTTTGCGATCGTTCTCTGCGGACTGCCCATCATTCCGGAAGCAATTATCGGTCTTGTCACTGCGTTTGACATCAAAGCGGACGTACTTGTGTCTCTTGCACTGATCGCGTCGGTCTGCATCGGCGGCATAATTGCCGTGGTCTGCGCACTTTTGCTGATTATCCGATAACAGTGTAAAAAAAGCAAAGTCGCTTGCGGACAGATAATCCGCAAGCGACGGTTTTTTTCACAGCAGACATCTCCCGGCTACATGTTCGCAAATCGTTCGGCAAACGATTTTTTATATGTCGGCAACAGATACTTCAAAAACACAAATCCGTTTACAAGGAACAACAATCCGAATATAACTCTTGCCGCCCATTCGGGGAACAGGAGCGAAATACCGTTCATATCTCCGCCGCCGAAAAAACCGCACATGATGCTCAGATACAGCGGATCGAGCAGCA
>CALBLD010000291.1 GCA_937895775.1 uncultured Clostridia bacterium | reverse complement strand
TGAAAAGGCGTACACGGTTTGGGTATGAAGCACGCCACCGATATTGTCACCGTAGGCGGCTTTGACCTCTTGGTATTGGGATTTGCGTAATAAGCATCAACGACACGTTTTGCAAGGTCGGCGATACCGCGCACATCATCGTCGGTCTCGGTGGGATGACCGATCATGAAATAAAGCTTGACATTATTCTTGCCGTAGTCAAAAGCGACATTGCATGCGCGCATCAGATCCTCTTCCGAAAGGCATTTATTGATTACGTCGCGCAGTCTTTGCGTTCCCGCCTCGGGCGCAAAGGTTATACCGGACGCCCGCACCGACGATATTTTTTCCATCAGCTCCGGGGTAAAGCTGTTCACACGCAGTGACGGAAGCGATATATTGACTTTTGCCTCATTCGTCCACTCGAGAAGTCTGTCGGTAAGCTCATCTATACAGCTGTAATCTGAGATCGACAGCGAGGACAATGATATTTCGTCATAACCCGTGTTTTCGAAGAGAGTCTTTGCCTGCTTGTCAAGCACGTCAACCGTTTTTTCTCTGACGGGTCTGTATGTCATACCCGCCTGACAGAATCTGCATCCTCTTATGCATCCGCGATAGACCTCAAGCATTATCCTGTCCTGTACCGTTTCGATATAGGGCATGACTACCTTATCCGGATAGTAGGCAGTATCCATATCCTTCATTATCCGTTTTGTTATACGTTCCGGGATATCGCCGTACACAGGTCTGTACGCATCTATCCTGCCGTCATCCTTATAGCTGACCTCATACAGTGACGGAACATAGAAACCGGGAAGCTTTGCTGCCTCGTGAAGAAATTCCGATCTGCTGTACGAACCGCTTTCCTTCATATTTATGTAAAGGCGGCATATATCGGGAAGCGCATCCTCGCCCTCGCCTATCGAAAAAACATCGAAGAAGTCGCAAAGCGGCTCGGGATTATATGTACACGGACCGCCGCCGATCACTATGGGGTCGTTTTCCCCCCTGTCCTTTGAGAGAAGCGGAATATTACCGAGTTCGAGAACCGTGAGTACATTTGTATAGCACAGCTCATACTGAAGAGTAAACCCGACAAAATCAAAGTCGCAAAGCGGGTCTCCCGATTCATGCGCCCAGAGAGGAACATTGTTTTTTTTCAGTTCCTCTTCCATATCGACCCACGGGCAATATGTGCGCTCACACCATATATCGTCAAAACGGTTGAGCGAGCCGTAAAGTATACGTATACCGAGATTGGACATACCGATCTCATAGGCATCCGGAAAGCAAAAGGCAAAGCGCGCCTTTATATTCTGTTTGTCTTTTATTATCTCTCCGAATTCGCCGCCTATATACCGCCCCGGTTTTTCAACGCGGCGCAGTATTTTATCCTTTATGTTAAAGTGGTTCGAATTCATATTAAACTACCTTTCAGTCAGGAAATAAATTTCGATGTAAGCACAGTCGGTATAAGCCAGAAAATCTGGTAAAGCGCAATATAAGCCGACGGTATCCCGGTAATATCGGTCATTGTAAGCGTAACGCCCATCACCACTGCGGCAATAACAATCGAAAGTGCCGAAAGAACCGAGCATATGCTGACCGCATGACTTGCCTTACTGCACCGATGCAGTGTATCGGTAAGCTGTTTCAGGGTTCCTGTCGAGACAAGAATACTGTCTACCGACTGTTTTACCTCATAAACCTCAAGCGGGTCGTGAGTATGTATGATCTTTATCGGCTGTTTTTCATCTATTCCGAGAGTTTTGCAGAGCAGTGACAGATCGATATTCGGATCAAAAGTCTTTATCGCAACAGTCATTCCCGCCGAAAAGAGTTTTTGCAGAACCTTTTCAAAGTCGGCGTTCGGAACATAGGTCAGCCGCAATTTCGCAACCACCTCACCCCCGACCGACATATACATAAAGACGTCATCGCCCTCATCCATATCCTCGTCATACGGAATTGTCAGATGATTCCTGACGATAAAGTGATATGCGCCCATCAGCACATGATTTCCGTCAACCGCCGCTTCAATACCGTCGTCCGAAACATTGAGAAACTCCATATCGTCGGTTATCTCGCAGGATTCGGTTATACTTTCGAGCACCTTTCCGAGCGATCCCCCTGTCGGGCAAAGGACTGCCGCCGCATATCTTAGTACCTTATCCATAGGCATTTTACCGTATGCCTTTACGCTTTTGAGACGCACTCCGTTTTCATCGAAGACATCGGCATCGCCGAATGTAACGGTTGCGGGAGCCGAAAACCGTTCAAGAACCTGCGGACCGATAACTGCGCTTCTGTTTGCTCTCGCACGCTTTGACAGGTGACAGAGCGGATATGCATAAATGAAATAAGCCGAAAAAGGCAGTGCCATCATCAGCACAGTATACGAACCGACAAATGCATATAGCAGACTGTGCCGCCTTACGAACAGATATATACCAAAAACAAGTGCGGTCAGAAGTCCGCCCATTATCAGAAATTTTCCGCCCGAGGTTACCGACGAGCCTGCGTTCATGTTTCTGTAAAAATTCGATATACGTTTTGCCTTCGTTACGGCAAGATATTTATTATCGTCCGGCAAAAAGCGTGACATTTCGGATATTTCCGCCGCCGCTTCCTTTTTGCTCTTCCGGTATACCGTCAGTTTATCGCTTTTGCCCGACACGATACCGAAGCTGTATATCTCCCTTTTGAGATCAAGAAAACCAGAAACAGCCGCAAAAAGTGCCGACAGCATTGCCGGGAAGACCGCAAGGTTTA
>CALBLD010000290.1 GCA_937895775.1 uncultured Clostridia bacterium | reverse complement strand
TCATCCCGTTCAGGGCGGCGTTTTCGGAGACGAGATCGACAAAGGTCTTCTGCACCTCGAAGGCGTATATTTTCTCCGCTTTTCCCTTTGACAATGCCAGCAGGGATATTATACCCGTTCCCGCGCCAAGCTCCGCCGCCACCCCGTTTTTCTTCCTTTTTATATATGCATACAGCAGGTAGGCATCGGTTCCGAATGTCAGACCGCTCACCCTTTGCCGTATTGTAATATTCTCGTTGACTTCATCAACTCTTATACCGTTATCACTCATACAAAACCTTTTCACAAGTCGAAAACAAGGGCAGACTTCAAGCCCGCCCTTGTTTGCATACCTCTATGTACAAGATTATTCCTCAGTAGGAGCTCCGACAGGGCAAACACCCGCGCAGGATCCGCAGCTCAAGCATTCATCGGCATTGATAACATACTTTCCATCCTCTTCGGAAATGCAACTTACGGGGCAGGCATCAGCGCAGGCACCGCATCCAAGGCATGCATCGGCATCAATTTTATAAGCCATTTTAACACCTCCATTTCGATTTATGAGACATTATATCACACTGCTTGCAAAAAATCAAGTTGTTTCGCAAATATAATCATTTGATTTCTCCGCTTTTTTCACCGTTTTTACGGTTGGGATTGCGGTTTTTGCCGTGCTTTGCAAAATTATGCTCTTTTTTTCCGCCATCGGCTTTTTTTATTTCTCCGTCCGGTGAGGTACGATCTTCTCTGACGTCCGACCTCTGAACAGCCACCGCCTTGCGCTGTTTATCGCGTCTGCCTTTTTCATCGGCGACCGCCTCAGACCTTTGCGCAACCGTTCTCTCCTGCTTTGCCTGCGGATTTTTCGCGCCGTACTGACCCTTGCGTCCTGAACCGTTCTTTTTCTTTTTATCGGCAGGATCTTTTGCATCGGCCGTCTTTTTCTGCCCGACCGTTTCAGCCGTCTTTTCGGAGTGCTGTACGTTTATCTGCTTTTTCTGCTTCTGTATCTTCCCCTGCTTTTCGGCAAATCTGCGCGAAGACATTTTTTCCGGTTCGGATGATGTTTCATGCTCTTCCCCGTCATATGCACTCACAACGGTTACACCGCTTCCGACAAACGGCACATTGACGGGACGCGCCGCACGCTCCGCTTTTTCAATCCGCTTCGTTATCGGATCGTCATCGGTTTTCGCGCGCACAACGTCACGGTCATATATTTTCGGTGCTCCCTCCGGATCGGCATCAAGACATACCTTGACAAGTCCGAGAAGCGGTTTGCTTTCGACTACCGTACCCGTTCCGTCCGGCGTCACGATGGCAGTTCCGACCTTCGGAGTCCGCTTTATCTCCTCCTGATATGTCTCATGCTCGAATCTCAGACAACACATGAGACGTCCGCAGGCACCCGATATCTTTGAGCTGTTGAGCGAAAGCCCCTGCTCCTTTGCCATTTTTATCGACACCTGTGTAAAATCATTGAGAAAGCTGTGGCAACAGTATTCGCGGTAGCAGACGCCGAGTCCTCCCATGATCTTGGTTTCGTCGCGGATTCCTATCTGGCGAAGCTCGATACGCGTATGGAAGACGGCGGCAAGATCTTTTACAAGCTCACGGAAATCGACCCTGTCATCGGACGTGAAGTAAAACAGCAGTTTTGCGTTATCGAAAGTATACTCAACATCGATGAGCTTCATATCAAGACCGTGTTCGGCGATCATTTTCTGGCAGACCGAGAACGCCTCGTCTTCTTTTTTCCGGTTATCCTCAAAATGCAGATCGTCCTCCTGTGTCGCCACACGCAGGACCTTCTTGAGCGGAAGCACAAGTTCGTTTTTCGGTATTGCCCTGTTACTCATGGTAACCGTTCCGTATTCGACGCCGCGTGCGGTCTCAACCACGACCTTTTTGCCTTCGCGCGCGGTTATCCCGCAGGAGGCAAAGTGATATATTTTCCCCGAGTCGCGGAAGGACACGCCGATCACATCCACCGTATCGGTATCTGCGGGCAGTTCCTTTTCGGGCGCATCGGCGGTATATTCTCTGTTTTTATCAAATTCGTTATCAGTCAAATCGGTTTCATCCTTTCATTCAAAGTCCGAGCACGGCGCAGATATCCGATGCAAGCTCAAACTTTGCGCTTGTTATATTTACATTTGCCCTTATATTTTCGTCAAACCGTCCGGCAAGTCCGTCAAGAGCCATTATTCTCGACGGTGATATTTTATCGGCAAGCTCGGCGACCTTTTTCGGCATACCATAAAGCAGCTCGGCTTCCCGCGATATACGGAAGGCGGCAAGGTCTCGCAGAAGTGCGCGCACGAGTCTTACGAATCCGGAAAGCTCATCCCTCTTTGCGGGCATTGACATAACGGCGGCATAGACATCCGCCGTGCGCCTTGACAGTATCTTCTCGAAAAAGGCAACGGCATTTTTTCTTGCGTCATCCTTTTTACCGACGCTTCTGTCGATCAGCCCGACTGCCGCACCTATTGCTCCGCCGGATGCGGAAACGACATACTCAAACTGTTCCGGATCGCTTTGCATCAGCCTTTTTGCACGCTCGTCATGCGACAATAGATATTTTTTCAGTTCGTCGGGTTCAAACACCTGCATCCTTATCACCGGAGCGCGGCTTCTTACGGTCGGAAGAAGAAATGCGGAATTTTCGCAAAGCAGAAAAAAATAGGTTGCGGACGGCGGCTCTTCGATTATTTTGAGAAGCGCGTTCTGCGCCTGTGCCGTCATACAGTCGCAGCCATCCACGACAAACGCCTTGAATTCAAGATCATTCGGCTTTATATATGCGTCTCTTCTTATCGTGCGCACATCATCGACGCCGATCGTCTTTCTGCCCTCCGCCGCGCCGATCACCCTGACGTCGGGACATATACCGTCGTATATTTTTTTCGCCATTGCGGCAGATTCGGACATCAGTGCGCAAACCGAGAGCGAAAGCAGTTTTTTACCGCTTCCCGACGGTCCTTCGACAATATACGCATGTGCAAGCTTATGCTCTGCCAGATCGCTTGACAGCATACCGACGGCAACGCTGTTTCCGTAAATGCATCCCGACAGATCGGGCAGTAGTTCCGCTGTTGCCAATCGATTACACCTCCGACAGAATTTTATCCGTTTACGATCCCGATACCCGGGACATAATTACTACGGACCGACACGCGATCCTTTCTGCATTATAACAGATAAATCGTTATTTGTAAAGGATTTTATCAAAAAAATTATCATCGGGATCGGTCGGGAGGAGGGCAAACAAAGGGCAATGGACAAAAAAGAAAGAAAGGGCGAGAGCAGAGTATTCGAACTCCATGTGAGATATATATGCATAATATCGCTTCTTGCGGTCATAGCGGCAGTCTGTCTTGTCACGACGGATATTTTTACACGATCGCTCCGAAAAGAAGCAAAGCTTACGGAAAGCAGATTTGTTTCCGGCTTCGGGGACTCTGTCGGGCTTCTTGCAAGCGGACTTTCGGAAGCTTCGGAAGAATCGGACCCCTACATGTTCTCATCATACATGTCGGACGCGGTAAGCGTATGCGGAAGAATAATCGGCACCGCAGACGCTTACGGGAAATTAAACAGCAGACTGCTCGAAAAATATCTTGCGGAGCTTTCCGAAAAATGCAGGAGGATGCAGGAAAAAGCAATCGGTGATCTTTTTGTCGATGAAGAATCAAAAAAGACCTGTTCGGATTGTGCGGGACAGGTCGTACGTATTCTGACCGACGGAAAGCAAAACGGGAACTATTCCGCCGATCTTATCGATCTCATGCTTTCTCCGCTTATCCCTGCGTCAAATTAACGAAAAGTTTAATTTTTGGTATTGAACTTATCGGCTCATTGTGATAAAATACTTTATGATACATTTTTCCTTTTTGAGGTGATCCGCTTGCGGCGTTTTTTTACTGCAATGATTATATGCGTTCTGACTGCAACCTTTTCGGCATGCGGTCTGTTTTACGATCCCGCCTCCACGGGACTGTCCGACCG
>CALBLD010000289.1 GCA_937895775.1 uncultured Clostridia bacterium | reverse complement strand
TTTGTAAACAAAAAAAGCCCGAAAAAGAGCTATGTTATTCCGATCGTAATCGCCGTCTGTGCGGTTGCACTGCTTGCACTCGCGTTCAACTGTTTTACCTCGGTGCCGACCGGTTACACCGGAATCGTAACCACCTTCGGTAAAGTCGAAGATTACATACTTGAAGCGGGACTTCACGCAAAGCTCCCGTGGCAGAAGGTAGTCAAGATGGACAACCGCAATCAGAAAGGTACGCTTGATCTGGTTGCATTTTCGCAGGACATACAGCAGGTCGATCTGAGATACAGCGTAAACTATCAGATAGAAAAGACCAACGCACAGAATATTTACCGTTCGATAGGCGAAAAATATTACGACACCGTAATGTCGCCGAGAATCGAGGAAGCGGTCAAGAGCTGTGTTGCCAAATATACTGCCGAAACGCTGATCGAGAGCCGCAATGCCCTGTCGGACGAAATATATCTCATCCTCAAAAACGATCTTGCAAGCTACAACATTGAAATAATATCCACGTCGATTGAAAATATAGACTTCTCGGATGCATTTACCGACGCGGTTGAGGCAAAGCAGGTAGCGGCGCAGAACAAACTCAAAGCCGAGATCGAACAGAATCAGGCAATAATGGAGCAGAAATCCGCCGCCGAGCGTGCGATAATCGCCGCAAATGCCGAAGCCGAGACCGCAAAAATCGCCGCACAAGCCGATCTTGAGATAACCAAGATACAGGCTGACGCCGCCGAATACGCCGGTCAGAAGGATGCCGCCATCAACACGGCGATCGCAGGTTCGATGACCCCCGAGCTTTTAAAGTATTATTACATAAAGGGATGGAACGGCATACTCCCGTCAACATACATCTCGCAGGAGGAATTCATGTCCCTCTTTGAAATAGCAACATCCGGAAAGCAGGACAAATAAAAACAAAAAATCTCCCCCGTAAAACGGGGGAGATATATGCAATAATGAAACTCAGCAACCGAAAAATTTCTCAAGTCCGTTCAGATCACCGTCAAGATTGTCCTTTATCGATTCGATAACTGCGGTTGACATCTTTCTCGCGATCGTTCCGAGTTCTTCAAGGCTGACGCTGTTTTCGGACTGGAACCATTTCAGATACATCGCGGTTATTCCCGAGGCGAGGTTGACCATTGCCAGCGACACGACCTGACGGTCATGCCCGGAAGCGAATGAGTCGTCCTTGATTATCGATTCGAACACATATGTTCTGAACGCTTCGCTGACCTTA
Source organism: uncultured Clostridia bacterium (assembly GCA_937895775.1). Lineage (GTDB taxonomy): Bacteria > Bacillota > Clostridia > Oscillospirales > CAG-272 > CAKSQF01. Next base: position 2,747 of record CALBLD010000289.1, on the reverse strand, counting down.
CTCATGAAGAATGTATAAGCCCCGGAAGTCACAAAATATCTTATAAACTCAAAGTTTTCCCTGATCACACGGGTTATCCCCGCAAAAAAGGCATCCGAATCCCCGTCTCTTTCGGCGGATCCGGCAAACTTCATGACCGTCGAAACAAGATTGTCCTCAACTTCGCTTATTACGCTCTGTATGCTGTCATAATGCAGATAAAATGTCTTTCTGTCGATATCCGCTTTTTCCGCAAGTTCGGTTATCGTGATCTTTCCGACATCCTTTTCTTCCATCAGACCGAAAAGTGCTTTCAGAATCGCACGTTTTGTACGGAGAGTCCTCCTGTCAACCTTTTTTACCTTTCCGTCGCTCTCGGTCACTTTGTTATCATTATTTAAACTTTTCATTACAATTCTCCTATTTTTTAAATGAATGTGTAATATTCATCAAATCTCGGGAAACTGGTCATTGATTTTTTAACCCTTAATCATTATAATACACAGGTGTGAAAAAGTCAACAGATCAGCTCAAAAGTTAAAAAAAACTTAATCTTTACCGAAAGGACCACTACACGATATGCTATCACTGAAAAAAATAGTCAAAAGCTACAAAACAGGTGACACCGAGGTGCAGGCTCTCAAGGGTATTGATCTCGAATTTCGCAAAAGCGAATTTGTATCCATACTCGGTCCGTCGGGATGCGGAAAGACAACTCTCCTGAACATAATCGGCGGTCTTGACCGCTATGACAGCGGAGAGCTGTCGATAAAGGGAAAATCGACAAAATCGTTCAGCGACAGCGACTGGGACTCGTACCGCAATCATTCGATCGGATTTGTATTCCAGTCTTACAACCTCATCCCCCATCAGAGCGTTCTCTCAAACGTCGAACTTGCGCTGACACTTTCGGGAGTACCGAAAGCCGAACGCCGAAAACGCGCCGCGGACGCACTTGCGAAGGTCGGTCTTGCCGATCAGCTCCACAAAAAGCCGGGGCAGATGTCCGGCGGACAGATGCAGAGGGTCGCAATTGCGAGAGCTCTTGTCAATGACCCCGAAATTCTGCTTGCAGACGAGCCGACAGGTGCGCTCGACAGTGCAACTTCGGTTCAGATCATGGAGATACTCAAGGAAATATCAAAAGACCGACTCATAATTATGGTCACCCACAATCCCGAGCTTGCCGAAAAATATTCCACAAGAATTGTAAGGCTGAGCGACGGCATGGTCACAAGCGACAGCGATCCCTACACTGCCGCAGATGAAACCGCAAACGAAGCAAAAACGACCGAAGCAAAGAAAAAACGCGCAAAGGGCAAAACGTCAATGTCCTTTCTGACCGCGCTCTCGCTGTCAACAAACAATCTTATGACAAAAAAGGGCAGAACATTTCTGACCTCCTTTGCCGGCTCGATAGGCATTATCGGAATTGCGCTGATTCTTGCGCTTTCAAACGGCATACAGCTTTATATAAACAAGGTTCAGGAGGATACGCTGTCAAGCTATCCGATATCGATCGCCGCGCAGACGGTCGATTATACATCGATGGTCGAATCGCTCATGGGCAAAAAGGATGATTCCTCCGAACACGGGCTTGACGCGGTCTATTCGAACTCGGTCATGTTCGAAATGATGAACGTGATGATCTCGGAGGTTCAGAAAAACAACCTTTCGGATTTCAAAAAATATCTTGATTCAAAAGAAAAAGAGCTTCGCGAAAACAACAAAATATCCGATATCAGCTACGGCTACGATTTCGATCTGAATATTTACTCTCCCGACACGTCAGACGGGATCACAAAGCTCGGCATGGACATTTTTTACGAGACGATCTACGGTCAGAGCAGCTTTTCGCAGATGCAGCAGTACGGCGGATCGTCGTTCACACTGTTCAGCGAAATGATAAACAATCCCGAGCTGATCTCGTCACAGTATGATCTGATTGCCGGGAAGATGCCCGAAAAATACGATGAAATCGTCCTTGTTCTCGACAAGCACAACGAGATTTCCGACATGGCACTCTACGCTCTCGGTCTGAAGGACCGCGCGGAGCTGAAAAAGATCATGGATGCCGCAATGAAAGGCGAACAGTTTGAAATCGAAAACACTGTCTTTTCATACGAAGACATGCTGAACACAAAGTTCAGGCTTGTTCTTCCGAGCGATCTTTACAGCAGATCGGCAAGCGGCGGTTACAGATATGTCGGCGACGATGAAGACGCCATGAAGAGCATCATTTCCGGCGGCATCACCCTTAACATAGTGGGAATAATCAGACCGAACGAGGATGCGGTTGCCTCCTCGATAACCGGGTCGGTCGCCTACACCCATGAGCTTACCGAATATATCATAAATCAGACAAACAACAGCGAAATTGTAAAAGCACAGCTTGCAGACCCAAAAACCGATGTACTGACAGGTCTTCCGTTCCCGGACGACAGCTACGTCAAACCCGGAAATGCCGAAAAAGCCGCAGCAGTCAAAGCATATTTCGACAGCCTTTCACCTGCCGAAATGACACCGATCATTTACAAGGTAATCACCGCCGCAAACATACAGAAGACCGCTTTTGCACAGCTTTCCGCCATGAGCGGGGATGAAATAAAGGCGCTGCTTGTCTCGTCGATCGCGGCAAAGCTCGGCGTTGACGAAAAAACAGCCGAAGGATATCTCGCGTCAATGAGTGAAGAGGACATGCAGACTTCCGCACTTGCCGTAATTGCGGCAGGCGTGGAGCACCTTTATATCGTTGCATCGCTGTATAT
>CALBLD010000288.1 GCA_937895775.1 uncultured Clostridia bacterium | reverse complement strand
CCGACATCTTTACGCTGTCACATCGGACATAAAAAAACATAATCAAAGGCAACGACCGGAAAGAAACCGTCGGAAGTTTTCACAGAGAGCACCGCCATGGCTGGAAGCGGAGCAAAACGGGACGGTCTGTGCATCCGCGAGCCGACAAAGCGAGCCGCACGGGGTAGTTTTGTCCGTTTCCCGCGTTAAGGGCAAATGAGTTACAAATCAAAGTGGAACCGCGAAAACAATCGCCTTTGTGGGAATATTTATTCCCGCAGGGCGTTTTTTTATCGGATTTTTTACCGAAAGGATTCATATACAGCATGAAAAAAGCAGCAGAACTTGGCGACGGGCTTGTAAAAAGGCTCCGCAAGGCAAAGAAACGACGGGCGAGACCGCCTACGACGCCGGACAAATAAAGAAAAGGGCCCCCGCCGCAACCGGGACGGTCGAAGTAATTACTCTTTACTCGGGATTTCACGCAGTCACCGCGCATCGGCTGACCCACGCCCTGCACGAACACGGCTTTGTCCTGTCGGCGCGTGCGATCAGCCAGGGGATGAAATTCCTGACCGGGATAGAGATACACCCGGGTGCCGTCATCGGCAAGGGACTTTTCATTGACCACGGATCGGGGGTCGTGATCGGCGAAACCGCGGTAATCGGCGACGACTGCACCATATATCAGGGCGTCACGCTCGGCGGAACCGGCAAGCACACAGGCAAACGCCATCCGACGATCGGCAACAATGTCATGGTAGGAGCGGGTGCGAAGGTACTCGGTCCGATAAAGGTGGGCGACAACGCCAAGATCGCCGCAGGAGCGATCGTACTCTCCGAGATCCCGTCGAATTCGACCGCGGTCGGCATACCCGCAAGGGTGGTAAGACTGCGTGGCGAGCGGGTCGTACAGGATCTCGATCAGCTCAACATCCCCGACCCCGTCGCAAAGGAAATATCCGAACTGCGTGCAAGGGTCGAAGCACTTGAAGAAAAAACAAAGGAGAAGGACGAAAAAAATGCAGATATTCAATGATCTTACCAGAAAAAAAGAGGAATTCAAAACAATCGAACCGGGCAAGGTGAAGATGTACGCCTGCGGTCCGACCGTCTACAACTTTTTCCACATCGGAAACGCAAGATGCTTTGTCGTGTTTGATATGTTCCGTCGTTATCTTCAGTATCGCGGATATGATGTTACATTTGTCCAGAACTTCACCGATGTCGATGACAAAATGATAAAGAAAGCGAACGAGGAGGGGGTAACGGTCGCCGACATTGCCGACCGCTACATCGCCGAATACTTCACCGACGCAAAAGGACTTGGGATTCACCCCGCCGACATTCACCCGCGCGCGACCGAGAACATCGGTCAGATCATCGGACTGGTGTCAAAGCTTGTAAAGGGCGGTCACGCCTACGCAACCGAGGGCGGCGACGTCTATTTCAGAACGAGATCGTTCGCAAAATACGGCTGTCTTTCGCACATGCCGATTGAAGATCTCGAATCGGGCGCGCGTATCGCGGTCGGCGAGATAAAAGAAGACCCGCTTGACTTTGCGCTCTGGAAGGCGGCAAAGCCGGGCGAGCCGGCATGGCAGTCGCCGTGGGGCATGGGCAGACCCGGTTGGCACATCGAATGTTCGGCGATGGTCGGCAGATATCTCGGCAAAACCATCGATCTGCACTGCGGCGGAGTCGATCTGACCTTCCCGCATCACGAAAACGAGATCGCCCAGTCGGAGGCGGCAAACGGCTGTGTCTTCTCGAATTACTGGATGCACAACGGTTTCATAAACGTGGACAACCAGAAGATGTCCAAATCGCTGAACAATTTCTTCACCGTGCGCGATGTCGCCGCCGTTTACGGCTATCCCGCGATCAGATTCTTCCTGCTGTCAAGCCATTACAGAAAGCCGATCAATTACAGTGCCGAGGTCATTGAGGCGGCGAAGAATTCGATCGAGCGCATACAGAACTGCGCAGACAGCCTTGCCTTTTATCTCAAGGACGCACCCGACGGGTCGGACGAAATCCCGACAGAGGTCATCGGCTCGCTGGAGGCGCACAAACAGAACTTCATCGACCGTATGGACGACGATTTCAACACTGCGGACGCAGTGTCCGAGCTGTTTGAGATCGTGCGCGAGCTGAACTCCTATCTTGCGACCTCACCGACAAAACAGGCGGCAAAGAGAGCGGGAGATATCTTCCTCGAACTCGGCAATCTGCTCGGCTTCATAGGTGAGACAGCCGCCGATCGTGAGCTTGCCGACAAGGTCGAAGCTCTGATTGCGGAGCGTGCCGAGGCTAAAGCGGCAAAGAATTTTGCACGCGCCGACGAGATCAGAGCGGAGATTGCGGAAATGGGCGTAACACTTCAGGACACCAAGAACGGCACGAGGTGGAAAAAGAACTGACGGTCGAACTGACGGTCGAACTGACAGTCACCGGACGGGCAATCGGACGGGGACGGCATCGCTTATAAAATCCGCGCGACACGATTCACTCCGAGCCGGAGCGGTTGCGGCTTTTTGCGCGACAACCCACACCCCGGCAGACGGACTGTGAAATCCACGGCTCCGTAGAATCCACAATTCTGTGGATATCCGCCTGCAACCGTCAATGACAATATTTACACAAAAATCCCGACGAAGCATGATGCTTCGTCGGGATTTCATTTATAACACCCGCTTTTCGGGATTTTTTTCGGTTTTCCCGAAGTTTTGCACACTTTTCAACAGTTGTCCACATACTTTTCCACAGATTGTGAGATTACAGACCGAAAAGCGCAGATCGGCTGACCGACAGTAATTACTTCCCTTCCGGGCGGATAACGTCAACGCCGACCCACTTTTTGAGTACGTCGGGGACGTTCACAGAGCCGTCCGCGTTCTGGTTCTGCTCGACAAGTGCGGGAAGCACACGCGAGGTCGCAAGACCCGAGCCGTTGAGGGTATGCACATACTCTATCCTGCCGTCGGCACGCTTTACGCGTATCATTCCGCGGCGCGCCTGATAATCGCGGGCGTTGGACACCGACGAAACCTCCTTGTATCCGTTCATCGACGGAATGTTTATCTCGATATCGTAGGTGCGCGCCATCGATGCCGAGCAATCCTCTGCGGCAAGCTTGACCGTGCGGAAGTGGAATCCAAGCCCCTTCACGAGGTTCTCAGCCTTCGTCACAAGTTCTTCAAATGCTGCGTCACTTGCCTCGGGCAGCGTATACTGGAACATTTCGACCTTGTTGAACTGGTGTCCCCTGACCATTCCCCTCTCGTCCGAGCGGTAGGAGCCTGCCTCGCGGCGGAAACAGGGGGTGTAGGAGAACATTTTCTTCGGGAGATCGGACTCGCTGAGTATTTCGTTCCTGTAAATCGACGCAAGCGCAGCCTCGGCGGTCGGGAGCATGTAATGCACTCTTCCGTCGGTCGGATTTTCTATCTTGTAGACCTCGTCGGCAAATTTCGGGAACTGTCCCGCTGTGAGTCCGCACTCGTATTCAAGCATGTGCGGCGGCAGGATCATCTCGTAGCCGTCGGCGATGTGTGTCTCAATGAAGTAGTTCAGAAGCGCCCACTCAAGTCTTGCGCCCATTCCGCGATAGATCCAGAAGCCGGATCCCGCAAGCTTTGTTCCGCGCGGATAGTCGATCAGTCCGAGATTTGTGCAAAGATCGACGTGATTTTTCGGCTCAAAATCAAAGGTACGATGCTCACCCCAGTAACGAAGCGGCTGATTGTTTTCCTTGCCGCCGGGGAGCAGATCGTCGTCGGGAAGGTTCGGCAGGCAAAGCAGTATGCCGTTTAGCTTTTCTTCGGTTTCCTTGAGCCTTGCGTCGTTTTCGGCGATCGTGTCGCCAAGCTTCTTCATTTCCGCAAAAATTCCGGTGGTGTCTCTTCCCTCTTTTTTGTACTGCGGAATCAGCTTCGATGTTTTGTTCTTCTCCGCCTTGAGCTGTTCGGTCTCGCCGATAAGTGCTCTGCGCCTGTCGTCAAGCTCGATTATCGCCGCAATCTCTTCCTTCGCGTCCTTGCCCTTCTTTGCAAGTCTCGCAATCACTTCTTCGGGTTTTTCCTTGATGTACTTTATGTCTAACATTTTTATTCCTCACTTTTATATATTATAGTGTATTATTTCTCATTCGTTGAAAAATTCTGCTCCGCACAACCGCTGAAGAAGTGCGTCAAGATCGGCATTGTCGGTGTATTCGATCTCGATTTTCTTTGTTTTTCTTCCCTCGACTATTCTGACCGACCGTCCGATGCTGTTTCTGATCCGCTTTTCAAGCTCGGCTATATAATCAACATCGCGGACGGAAGCTCCGCTCTCTTCGGTTTTTGTTTTTCCGAAGCTTTCGTTGAGCCTTCTGACAAGTTCTTCGGTCTGTCTGACCGACAATTCCCTTTCGCAGACCGCTTTTGCGGTCTCCGAAAGCTTCGACCTGTCGCGAAGTCCGAGCAATGCCCGTCCGTGACCCTCGCTCAACTCACCGGAGGCGACCTTTTCGGACAGATCATCGGGCAGATCAAGCAGACGCATTGTGTTTGCTATCGCCGTGCGCGACCGCCCGAGCCTTGTCGAAAGCTCCTCCTGTGTCAATTTATAATCGTTTATAAGCGATCTGTACGCCATAGCTTCCTCAATCGGGTTCAGATCCTCACGCTGAATGTTCTCGATAAGCGAAAGTTCGGCGGTTTTCTGATCGTCCGAATCGATAATTACCACGGGAACCTCGGTAAGACCCGCAAGTTTTGACGCGCGCCAGCGTCTCTCTCCCGCAATTATCTCATAGTAACCGTTCGATGTTGCCCTGACGGCAATTGGCTGTATAAGCCCGTTTCTGGCTATCGAATCTGCAAGAACCGCAAGCGCATCCTTGTCAAAATGCTTTCTCGGCTGACCGCTTCTCGGCTGAATAAGCGACAGATTCAGGGTTACGGGGGCTTTTTCCTCGTTTGCCGATTCATTTGTCTCGGCAAAAAGGGCATCAAGTCCCCTTCCCAGTCCCGTTTTCTTTGCCATTTTCATCTTCCCTTCCTTTTAAATACGTTTGATAAGCTCGGTCGCAACCGCAAGATACTCTTCGGTACCGCTTGAAAGCTTGTCATAATAAAATACGGGTTGTCCATAGGACGGAGCCTCCGACAGGCGCACGTTCCTCTTGATCCTTGTCTTGAAAATCTTGTCGCCGTAATACTTTTCAAGCTCCTTTTCCACCATTTTGGACAGATTGAGTCGTCTGTCATACATTGTGATAAGGATTCCGACTATTTCAAGCTTCGGATTGTAGTTCTTTTTTATCTGTTTGACCGTCAGAACGAGCTGAGAAAGTCCCTCAAGCGCATAATACTCGCAGACCATAGGTATAATTACACCGTCGGCAGCCGCAAGCGCATTGAGAGTCAGGATTCCGAGCGACGGAGGACAGTCGATTATTATGTAATCAAAGCCGTCGACTATCTTTTCAAGCTCGTTTTTCAGAAGCGATTCCCTTTTTTCGCTTCCGACAAGTTCAATTTCGGCTCCCGCAAGTCTTATATTCGAAGGAATTACCCAAAGATCGCCGAAATCGGTCTTGACAATGGTTTCTTCAATGGTTTTTTCGCCGATAAGTAATTCGTAAACCGACGGAAGATCCCCCTTTTTGCTTACCCCGACTCCGCTTGTGGCATTTCCCTGCGGATCAAGGTCAACAAGCAATGTTTTTTTCTTTTTCAGCGCGACCGATGCGGCAACATTGACCGCAGAAGTGGTTTTGCCGATCCCGCCTTTCTGGTTGGAAAACGCAATTATTTTCCCCATTCTTTTTTCACCACCCCGCATAAATTTTATTTTGCTAATTATAGCACAGAATCATCGCTAAATCAATAGGCTTTTCGGATTTTTTACCTTTTTGTTTGAAAATGTTTCACGTGAAACAAACGCATGAAGTGCAGCATATGTTGTACAATGTTTCACGTGAAACAAGCTCATGTAGCGCATGATTTTATGTTTCACGTGAAACATTTTCATCCGCTCTGACTCTGATAACAAACGAAAAAGCGTCGTTTTCCTCATTTACGGTCAGACTTACATTCAGACCCGAGGAAGTCAGGGTCGATACAAGCTTTTTCAGACTGTTATGAAATAGCCGAAGATCCTTAATTATGTATTTGCTTCCGACGGTGTTGAATTTCGGCTCCTCTTTTCGGTTCAACAGTGTCTGAAGCTTTGCGGAGGAAATACACAGCATTTCGGCAAGATTACGATTGTCAAGATCATCATCAGAACCGATCTTAGCCGCCAGTCTGCCGAAATCGTATTCAGACAGATCATAGGAAAAGAAATTTTCGGCAAAAAGATATGTTTCGGGCGGAAAATCGGTTGAGTCAAGGACAATACAATCGGCAGATTTCAAGCCGAGCATTTTCAGTGCTATCAGTCTGCGCCTTCCACAGAGCAGGGTATAATTATGCATATGGCGATTTTTAACAACCAAAAGGGGCTGCAATAAGCCGATTTTTGATATACTCGCAGCGAGGGAAGTTACAGACAACGAATCACTGCCCGATCTCTCGCCGCAATCGGGAATAATTATGCGCTCGCAGTCGATGCGGCAAACCCGCATACGGCTCTTCTTGTCCGAAAAAAAGGATGACAACATGAAATCACGATCCTTACATAGTATTATAGGGCGACTTACGCCGCCGCTATAATACTAACACAGATCAAAAGAGAAAAATGCCGAAATAAAAGGGAAGAATGAATGTTTTTATCAAAAAAGCAGGATCAGAACGCCAATAATAATGACTGCGTAGCCGATAAGGATCCTTTTCCCGATTTTTTCTTTATATACAACGCGCGAAAAGAAAAGCGTAACAAGAAAGCCGAGTTTTGCGACCGCCTGAACGGTGCCGACAGCACCACCGTTTAGTGCCAGATAGTAAAACATCCATGATACAGCACCCGACAGTCCCGAAGCCATTGAAAACAAGACAGTTTTTGCGGAAATCCTTTGTTTATGGCGGGGTTTGTTTTTCCCACCTTTTCCACAAGCTGTGGAAAACCGCATTTTTTCTAATTGAAAAAGCAAGAAGCACTACTGCAAATATAAATCCGGAAAGATTACGTACAAAAAGACCGCTGTACGCAGACATACGATTCTGCATCAGCCCGGCACGTGAAAAGATCGGCGACAAAGCGGAAAAAAGATGGGCTGCTATAAGGAAAAAAATTGTTTCGATGTCACGGCGAAAGGCATCGACAAAAAGTAATATAAAAAGTACTCCGACAACTATTAAAGCGGAAGCAGTAATCTGTTGCGGCGTGACCCGGGCAATTCCCGACATATATGAGAGAAAAAACACGGTAGCAACAGTTGCCTTATCAAGAGGCGCAATTACCGACAGACGGCATCGATCGATAAGCCTGAAGGTAAACAGCCACGCCGCAAGCTCACAGATACCCGCAAGACCGAAAAAGAGAAGAGAAGGGAAGTGCAGAATAGGTCGATCGCCCGAAATGAGCAGAACGATCAGCGCAAAAACAAGTGCGCAGCCGTTTCTCGCAAACGATATGAACTCTGCAGACGCCTCCGAAAGTGCTTTTTTACCGAGAACGGGTATAAGACCCGCAAAAAACGCGGAAACTGCCGAATGAACAAGCCACATCTTCTGACCTCTTTTCCCGATTATTGTGTTAGTTTATCCATTTTTCGATATTTTTATTCGGTATCGGATTCTTGTTTCCATTATTTGGCATATTAAACAACGCTGCACGTCATCGGAAACTTCGGATTTATGTTAGTCAGTGACCGAAAGATCGACGCAACCGATCGGCGGCAAAACGAGCTTACGGATTTTTCCATGTATCGCAGTCGGATTGCTCACAGATTGCCATATATCGGGTGGACATCAACAGCAATCTTTACCCGACAAATCACAATTCCCGTATATAAAAACCGACGTATTTGTCATTATTTTAACAAATACGTCGGTTTATTCGGTTGTCGGTATTTGTCCCGCACGCCCGGAAGTCTGAAGTCAACCTCTTTTTTCAGCCGTGCGGGGCAGAGACACCCTTCC
>CALBLD010000287.1 GCA_937895775.1 uncultured Clostridia bacterium | reverse complement strand
TACCCTCGTCTGAAACGAAACCGCCGTTTTCGGACTGCTTCGCGCGAAGAAATTCAGAGAGATACCGAGGATAATTACTACCGACAGCGAGCATCCCGCAATGCTTGAGGCAATCTCCGCCGCAGAGCGGTTCGGACTGTGCGAGTCGGTTCTGCTTCCGACCGTCGGGGGAGTCGTCGATACCGCCGCACTTGATGCGGCACTTACGCCGAACACTCTGCTCGTGTCGGTAATGACGGTCAACAACGAGACGGGCGCGGTCTACGATATAAAGAACATTTTCCGCAGAGTAAAGGCAAAGGTGCCGGGGGCAATCTGCCACACCGACGCCGTGCAGGGTTTTCTGAAGCTTGATTTGCGGTTTGCGCAATCGGGAGCCGATCTTGTCAGCATAAGCGGACATAAGCTTGGCGCACCCAAGGGGATCGGCGGACTGCTTGTCTCAAACGGACTGCTTGTCTCCAAAAGGATAGTGCCGCTTGTATACGGCGGCGGTCAGGAGGGCGGTCTGCGCTCGGGAACCGAAAACGTCATCGGGATCGCCGCGCTCGGCGCCGCATGCGATTTCGAACGGTCACGCCTTTCGCAGAGTCTTGCGAAAATGCATGAACTGCGGGAGCTTTTTGCCGCAAGGATAAACGCCGCACCGTCGGGAGCGCGGATAAACACGCCGCCTGTCTGTGCGGAGCATATAATCAGTCTTACTCTGCCGGGTGTGCGCTCGGAGACGCTTGTCCGCGCACTGTCGAACGAGGGAATATGCATTTCGAACGGCTCCGCCTGCTCGTCGCACGGAAGCCACAGAAAAAAATCGGTGCTTGAAGCCTTCGGACTGTCGTCGGACGAAGCCGATTCGACGGTAAGGATAAGTCTATGCCCGGATAACAGCGAATCGGAGGTGATCGCCGCCGCCGATGCGATCGCCGAAAACGCAAAAAAGCTTGCACATAAATGACATATAATATAAGACATATAATATAAAAGGAAGGAAAGACAGATGAAAAATCTCGCAAAAACCGTGTGTGCGGCAGTTCTTGCCGCCGCAATGACTCTGCCGATGCTCGCAGGCTGTGCTGCAGGCGGAAACGGAAGCACTACCGCATCGGGCGGCACCGATGCCGCAGACACAACAAATACAACGACGGAAGGAACGGTGACGACCATGCCGATAAAGACCGCACCGACGCCCGAGGACATTGCCGAGGGCGCAAAGACGAACAAATACGCGCTTGCGGGCAAGGAACTTTGCGAAAGAATAATATCCGATTATTATGTTTCGCGCACCCATATGGTACGCGCCGAGCCGAAAAGCAGTGAAGCAGCTTTCGTATGGGCGTTCGGTGCCTTCCTTGAGGCACTTTCCGACACCCTGCGCATCTATCCCGATGACGAAAACATAAAGGCAACCTACATCGATGCGCTGACAAACGGAATTTCCGCATACAGAGTGAGAGTATCGAATCTGAAAACCCCGGCGGGAACCTTCAGAAACATAACATATTACAATGCCGGCAGAGGCGGATCGGGCGACTATTATTACGACGATAACGCGTGGATCTGCTACCAGTTCCTGACCGCATACGAACTGTTCGGGGACAAGCAGTATCTTGACCGTGCAATCGAACTGCTTGAATTTTTCGAGACAGGCATCGACGACGTTCTCGGCGGCGGAGTTTACTGGGACAAGTCGTTCGGAAGCAAGAACACCTGCTCAAACGGTCCGATCTCGGTCTGCTTCCTCTGGGCGCACAAGCTTACCGGAGAGCAGAAGTATCTGGACATCGGAAAGTCGATCTTCGACTGGATGAACAAAAAACTGCTTGACGGCAGTCTGTACAGCGACAGCATAAGCGTGAACGGCAACGTCAACGGCTGGAAGTCGGACTACAATCAGGGTACGCCTCTCTATGCCGCCTGCCTGCTTTACGAGATAACAGGCGAAAGCACTTACAAGAGCCGTGCGGCAAGGCTCGCAAACGCCGCAAAGGGACTTTGCTTCAATGTTTCGGGAACAGGCGACAATCGCAAGGTGGGACTGAACGGAAACCCGATCTACAAATCGTGGTGCGTCGCATGGATTATGCGCGGATTCATGAAATATACCGAGATAAGCGGAAAACCGGGCGTTTATTTCGAATACATGGAGAAAGTGCTTGACAACAACGAATCGACCAAGGACAAGAGAGGCTATTACGACCCCTATTTCAAAACCGGAGACTGGGGCGGGGAGAACAAAAACGACGTTCTCCAGCCGAGCGGGGTCGCAAGCGTCTTTATGATCTGCGCGCGCTTCGATATCTGCATAGCCGACTATCTGAAAGGCTGATCCGGATATGAGGATACTTGTTGCTGAGGACGAGCGTGATATGAACCGCCTGATAGTGCGGAGCCTTGAGCGAACGGGTTATGCGGTCGATTGCGCATTTGACGGCAATCAGACATGGACGCTTTTGCGGGAAAATGTTTACGATGCGGTAATTATGGATATAATGATGCCCGGACCCGACGGTCTGACCCTGCTTTCGATGATGCGGGACGGCGGACTTGACTATCCGGTAATTATGCTGACCGCACGTGACGGTATCGAGGACAGGGTGGACGGTCTTGAACGGGGTGCCGATGACTATATAATCAAGCCTTTTTCGCTTGAAGAACTTCAGGCAAGGCTGAAAGCGGTGATAAGACGAGCGGGGAAGGCGGGAGCCGGACCCTATCGTCTTGCCGATCTGACCGTCGATCCGATAAGCATGACGGCAGAGCGTGCGGGAAAGAAGCTGGAGCTGTCGGCAAAGGAGTTTTCGGTGCTTCTGCGGCTGATACAGAACTCGGGAAATGTCGTCTCGCGGGAGGATCTGCTCTCGCACTGCTGGAATTTCGAATACACGGGTTCGAGCAATGTCGTTGATGTTTATATACGCTATCTGCGGCAGAAGCTTGACGATCCGTTTGAAAAGAAACTGCTGTGTACGGTCCGGGGAGTGGGCTACGCCCTCCGCGACACCGACCGATAGACAAAAATAAAGCCGATTGGAGATGATGAGGTTTGAAAAGAATGTCTTTAAAGCTTAAACTGACTGTCGGGATAACGCTTATCGCCGCAATTGTTGCAGGTCTTGCGGCGGGAATAATAATCGGCGGAGGCAGAATGATCGCCGAGGACAGGCTGAAACGACCGCTGCGCGAGGCGGTGCTGTCGGCGGCAAAGGCGATCGACGGCGAAAAGAAGCTTCCGTCGAGACTTGCCTCCGAAAACGAAAACATAACCTTTGTCATTTATACGAAAAAAGGTGAGCGTCTGCTCGGCGCACCACCCGAGGGAGTTACCGTACAGCCGACGCCCGACAGCAAGCGGTACGGAACGGTCACCGGGGAAAACGGAAAGGTCTATTTCATTTTTGACAAAAAATGCGATATCGGCGGCAAAAAGCAGGTCTATCTGAGGGGATATACCGAATATCCGGACAATGACGCCGTGTCCGCAGACATACGCAAAACCGCATATGTCGCGGTTCCGTCGGCAGTGCTCGTTTTCGCGGTTCTGACATATCTTCTGTCGAGGAGCCTGCTTTCCCCGATCTCAAAGCTTTCGTCGGCGACGAACGCGATAATCGACGGAAGCGACCTTTCGAAAACGATCCCTTATCCCGAAAGCAGGGACGAAATATATGCGCTTACAAAGACGGTAAACGCAATGCTTGAACGGCTTGACCGTTCGTTCGAGAACGAAAAACAGTTCATATCCGACGCTTCGCACGAGTTGAGGACACCGACCGCCGTGATACTTGCGCAGTGCGAGCTGATTTCGACGTCAAAGACCGAGCCGACAGGCGACGAATACAGGCAGGCGATCGAGACGATAGGCAGACAGGCGGGCAGGATGAAGCAGCTCGTGCTTGAGCTTCTTGAACTTTCGAGGATAGACCGCGGAAAGGTCGAGAAGAATTTTGAGGAGGACGATCTGTCAAGACTTGTGATGCTCGTCTGCGACGAGCAGAGAGAACTTCACGCCGACAGCGGCATAACGCTTGACAGCTCGGAGGTCGATCCGCAGATCAGAGCGCAGATCAACAGCTCGCTGATGATACGTCTGGTCACCAATCTGGTGTCAAACGCCTATCAGTACGGCAAAAAGGGCGGACACATAAAGGTTTCGCTTTCGATGGAAAAGCAGTTCAACCGCAAGCCGGTTGCAAGGCTGACCGTTTCGGACGACGGAAAGGGAATATCGAAAGAGGATCTGCCGAAGATATGGGAGCGTTTTTACCGCGCCGACAATTCGAGAACCGACACCGGAAGCTCGGGGCTCGGGCTGACCATGGTCAAGTGGATCGCAGGCTATCATAACGGAAGCGTCACGGTCGAGAGTACGCTCGGCAAGGGAAGCCGTTTTACGGCTGACATTCCGCTCAGACAGCAGGAAATCCGACAGGACGAAAAATAAAAACCGACCGACAGGATGTTTTTCATGACATCCTGTCGGTCATGCTTTTGTCAGAGTTTTTTTGCGTCGGCGACCGTGCCGAAGGCATGGGCGGCTTTCCTCATGTCGGTGTTTACTATTTTGTATTTGGTTTTCGGGATGTTCGATGCCGACATCGACAGTTCGTCAATGCCGATACCTATGAAAAATTCGGTCAGCGAAAGGTCGGCGGCAAGCTCGCCGCAGATCCCGATCGTCTTTTTCTCGCGGTGCGCACAGTCGGCGGCATATTTTATCAGCCGCAGAATCGCCTCGTGGCGGGTGTCGAGAAAAGGCTCGGCTTTCGGGTTCTGCCTGTCGCAGGCAAGCGTGTATTGGGTCAGATCGTTCGTCCCGACGCTGAAAAAATCGGCAAGCAGGGCAAGCCTGTCGCTGATTATCGCGGCGGCGGGCGTTTCTATCATTACTCCGAGCGGGATGTTTTCGGCAAATGGAAGCTTTTCGGCTGCTAGTTCCCTTTTTGCCTCTTCGACAGCCTCTTTTGCGAGTAAAAACTCCTTTTCGGAGGTTATCATCGGGAAAAGGATCGACAGCCTGCCGTATGCGGACGCTCTGCAGAGCGCGCGGAGCTGGCATAAAAACAGCTCACGCCTGTCAAGGCAGACCCGTATCCCGCGGTAGCCGAGCGCGGGATTTTCTTCGTGACCGATTTCCAGAAAGGGAATCTGCTTGTCCGCACCCGCATCAAGCGTGCGGATGACGACCGGTCTGTCGCCCATCCCGACAAGAACGCTCCTGTATGCTTCGAACTGCTCGTCCTCGGTCGGCTGCCTGTCCCTGCCCATGAAGAGAAATTCGCTTCTGAAAAGTCCTATTCCGTCGGCGTTTGCCGCAAGTGCCTCTTTTGTTTCGTCGGGGGAGCCTATGTT
>CALBLD010000286.1 GCA_937895775.1 uncultured Clostridia bacterium | reverse complement strand
CGAGCGGCTCCATGAACTGCATGAAGATATATCTTGATATTTCATGCTTTTTCTGCGTACCGATGGTCAGTTTCATCGCGGATCCTCCGTAAAATCGGTTATTTGTTCTTTTTTCCGAGTTCTGCGGTTCTGTTCTTCGATGCGATCACCGCATCGGATACCGCCGCCCGCAGAGCGTATCTTTCGAGTACCGATACCCCTTCGATCGTGCTTCCGCCGGGCGAGCAGACCTCGTCGCGCAGCAGATCGGGGTGCTTTTTGCTCTTAAGAATCAGCTCGGCTGCTCCCGCAACCGTTGCCGCCGCAAGTTTCAGCGAAATCTCGCGCGAAAGTCCGCAACGCACTCCGCCGTCGGCGAGCGCATCGGTAAATATATCGACAAAGGCAGGCGAGCATCCGGAGAGTGCCGAGCCTGCGTCAAAGAGCGATTCGTCAAGCGGAACGAATTCGCCGGACGCCGACATCAGTTCGATAAAACGGTCGGTGATAGCTCCCTTTGCCGCGTCGTTGCAGGTATAGAGTACAACGCCCTTGCCGATCGATACGGGGGTGTTGGGCATGATGCGTATTATCGGACAGTCAAAGCCGAGTGCTTCGGCGATCGAGCCGATCGTCACTCCCGCCGCCATGCTTACTACGCAGGGCGGATTGCCGATGCGTCCTTTCAGTGTGTCCGCTGTTTCGGAGATGACTTCCCCGATGACCTGCGGCTTCACGCCGAGAATCACATAATCGGACAGGCGTGCGACGCAAATGTTGTCGCCCGCATCACAGCCGAGCGTATCGGCAAGCTTTTTTGCCTTTTCGGGCGTTCTGCATGAGAGCAGGAGCGAATCGGTGCGTTCAACAGCGGCACGGGCAAGTGCCGAACCCATGTTCCCGATCCCGATGAAACCGAGTGAATAGTTTTTCTTCATTGCTTTTTCCTCTTTTCGCGGAGATTATCTGCGGATCTGTCCATCCCCGCGGATGACATATTTGTAGGAGGTCAGCTCGCAGAGTCCGACGGGACCTCTTGCGTGCAGCTTCTGCGTCGATATTCCCATTTCACAGCCGAGACCGAACTGACCTCCGTCGGTGAATCTTGTCGATGCGTTTACATATACAGCCGCGCTGTCAACCGAATCGGTAAATATTCCCGCGGCGACCGGATCCTCGGTGATTATCGCCTCCGAGTGACCTGTCGAGTGTTTCGCTATGTGCTTTGTCGCCTCTTCGACCGAGCCGACAACCCCGACGGCAAGGATGTAATCGAGAAATTCGGTGTCAAAATCGTTGTCTCCCGCAGGCACTCCGTCGATGATTCCGGCGGCGGTGCGGTCGAGCCGAAGCTCTACCGGAGGAAGAGATGCGGCGATGCGGTCATCGGTAAGCCTCTTTTTCAGGGCGGGCAGAAAGTCGCCCGCAATATCCGAGTGGACAAGGCAGACCTCGGCGGCATTGCATACCGACGGACGCTGTGCCTTGGCGTTTTCGATTATGTCGAGTGCTTTTGCCGTGTCGGCGGCACGGTCAACATATATGTGACATATTCCGGTTCCGGTACGCAGTACGGGAACCTTTGCGTTCCGAACACAGCTTGAAATCAGTCCCGCGCCCCCTCTCGGGATAAGCAGATCGACAAGTCCGACCGCCTCCATGATCTCATTTGCCGAGCGGTGGTCGGTGTCGCTTACAAGGCAGATGCAGTCGGTCGGAAGCGAGCATGCCGCAAGACCGCGGCGCATCGCCGAGACTATTGCCGTTGATGAAAAGATTGCGTCCCTTCCGGTGCGCAGAAGGCAGGAATTGCCCGATTTTATGCAGAGAGCCGCCGCATCCGAGGTGACGTTCGGGCGACTCTCGTAAATGATTGCTATGAGTCCGATCGGAACCGATCTTTTTTCGAGCAAAAGACCGTTGTAAAGGGTTCGTTTTTCAAGGATTCTGCCGACCGGGTCGGGAAGTGCCGCAACCGCGCGGATGCCGTCCGCCATGTCCTTTACGCGCTTTTCGTTCAGCATGAGACGGTCGATCATTGCGGGGGACAGATGCCCGGACGCTCTGCACACATCCTCGGCGTTGGCGTCAAGAATTGCGTCGGTGCTTCCGATAATCTCATCAGCCATTGCATACAGTGCTGCGTTTTTAAGCCCGGTGCCGGCAGTGCGGACCGCGTCCGCCGCCTGCTTTGCGGCAAGAATAAGCTCACCTGTTGTCATCGGCTTTCTCCTTCCTGCCGACAAAATAAGTGCCGACGCTCTTTCCGTCAAAAATGTCGTAAAGATATTCGGGATGCTCTCCGTTGGCAATAACCATCGGTATGCCCGCCGCCGTCGTGATCGAGGCGGCATGGAGCTTTGTTGCCATTCCGCCGGTACCGAGCGAGCCGTTCGACCCTCCCGCAATCGATATTATGTCGGGAGTGATCTCTTCGACCCTCGGGATAACGGTTGCGTCCGGGTGATTGTGCGGGTCAGCGGTGTAAAGCCCGTCTATGTCGGACAGCAGTATCAGCAGATCGGCGGACAGCGAGCAGGCGACGATCGCCGCAAGCGTGTCGTTGTCGCCGACCGATATCTCGTCGGTTGCGACCGTGTCGTTTTCGTTGATTATCGGCAGTGCCGACAGTTCAAGCAGGCGGAAAACCGTGTTGTGGAAGTTTTTTCTGCGTTCCTCCGATTTGAGGTCGGCACCTGTTATCAGCAGCTGAGCCGCAGTGTGATTGTACTGACCGAACAGCCTGTCGTAGCTGTCCATAAGTTCGCATTGCCCGACTGCCGCAGCCGCCTGCTTTGTCGGCATGTCGGTGGGACGGCTCGCAAGCTTCAGCTTGCCCATGCCCATTGCGATAGCCCCCGATGACACGAGTACGATCTCGCGTTTTTCAGATCGCTGACCGTTTTGCAGAGCTTTTCCACACGACGGATGTTCATGTTTCCGGTGGTGTGCGTCAGCGTTGATGTTCCTATTTTTATGACTGTTCTCATTTGAAAATGCCTTTGCTATGTGGGATTTGCCGCTTGTCAGCCGCGGTATTTCGAATAGATATAATCCTCTATCATGCGCTTGGTGAGGCTGTCGCCGCTTTGATAGGCTTCGTCGGCAACCTCCGAAAGATTTGCCGAAATGCCGCCGCCGACCGCATCCTCTCCGGTGTAGCTGAAATAATATGTGTGTTCGAAGCCGTTTGCGTCGCGGTAGGTGATGTAGGGTCTTGCGACAAAATCGGTTTTGTAGTAGCTCTTGTCGTATCCGTTGACAAGTGCTGTGAATATCAGATAGTCGGAATATTCGGCGTAGATGTTGGTTGCGGGGACGGTCAGTGCCTTTTTACTGCTGAGATAGCCTGTGGATGCGCTTCCTTTTACCAGATTGCCGCTGAGATAGGGAGCCGCAATGACGACGGTACCGTAACCGATTCCCTTTGAGGCGCACGAATAGCCGTCCCGCAGGGAGTTGTCGCTGTGGAGTTTCTGAAGATCGTTCAGCAGTGATTTTCTGATTCTTGTGAAGAAGCGGATGCCCGCCGAACTTTCGTCGGCTCTGACCGATCTGCCGACGACCGCAAAGCCGTCGCCCGTGCCGAGATTTGCAAACGGGTCGGAGGCATCTGGGACGATGCTTCCGATCTCTATCCAGCCGGCGTAGAGGGTGAGGTCGCCCGTGATCTTGACCTCCTTGCCGACGGCACTCTTTCTGTCGAGCGAAAGTGCCGCTCTGTTGGAGGTGAACCAGCCCGCAAAGAGGTAGCCCTCTTTCTCCATCGAATATTTGCTTATGTCAATATATGTGTTCACATCGACCGGACGCGGCTCGTAAATGTCCTTGCCGTCGGATATGAAAGTCATTGTGAACGAGCGGAACTGGCACTGTACCTCTGCCGATATGTTTTTCGGAATGTCCGAGTAGACCCATTCCGACCAGTTGCCGTCGCTCTTCTTTGTTCTGTATCTTATCGAGTAGTCCTGCGGGTCGATACCCTCGGGCAGAGCCGAGAGCGGATCGCCGTTTGCATCGACCGACCATTCGGTTCCGGTCGGCATGCTGATTGCGGTGACCTTCATCTGAGCCGTCAGATTGTTTTCGGTCTTTACGGTTATCACGGCTTCTCCCGCCGAGTGGACGACTACCGCGCCCGACTGCGAAACGGTTGCGACCTTTTCGTTTGACGATGTCCATACGAGGGTACGCTGTGTGGTGTCCGCGGGGAGCAGTGTGACTCCGAGACTGTAATTATCTCCGATGATCGATACGACATCCCCCGTGCTCAGCGCAACCGACGTCGGGTAGACCATCTTGAGATTGACCTTTATCGTGAATGTGTCCGAGAATCCGCTCGCCGTGACACGTACCGTGTAGGTTCCCGCGACCGACATGTTGTAGCCGGTACAGGTGTAGCCCTCTATGACGACCGATGTGCCGTCCGAGAAATATGCGGTGACTTCAAGCCCCGACGGGTCGAATTTGTCGCCGACAAAATAGGTCGTTTTCGATGGCAATGCAGTGATCTTTATCGATTTGACATTACCCGAGATCGGAACCGCATAGTCGAGTCTTACCCAGCCGGTCTTGCCGTCATAGGTGGTGTGACCCCAGAAATAGCTTCCGACCTTTCTGACCTCGGTTATGGTGACGACTGTCTGATAGGGGATCTGACCGACTATCGCCGAGGAGGTGGTCGGCTGTTCACGCATGTTGAGCAGGTCGGCGAGTATCTGATAGGTACCCGGCTTCATGTCCTCGCCGCCGATGACCTCGCCCGAGTTGTTGATGTCCTTCGGCATGTTGTACCAGAGCATGTCGCGGGAGCCGTAGGTCGAGAAGAACGAATCCCATGTCCATGTGCGGGTGTAGATTATGCAGTTTTTGCCGGCGCGCGACATGTTGCACTCATATGTGATGAAACCGGTTGAGCTGACCTGCATTACGAAGAGCGAGTGTCCGCTTCCGGTGCGCAGATGTCCGCCGGGTCCCACCGACGTAAATATGTCTCTTATCGTGTTGGCTGTCCAGCTTCCCGCACTCAGCTTGCTTCCGAAAGCGTTGTAGAAGCGTCGGCTTTCGACATCGAAATAGCCGTAGGCGCGCCACTGACAGAAGCGGGCGAAGCCGTAGCACTGCGACGAATAAAGGTCAACCGTGCAGGTCGCCTTGACGCCTGTCGGATAATAACGCATGCAGTTGCAGTTTGACGGCGAAGCGACGCATATGCCCTGATTGTGGCAGACGCAGGAGCCGCCGTTCTTGGTGAAGAAGGAACCGACCGGGTAGTCGGCGAACGGGAAGGAAACTCCGTTTATAACCGTGCCCGCTCCGCTTGTGAGCTGTGTGACCTCCGAGATCGCCTCGGGATCGTCCTCAAGATTTTCTTCGTATTCTATGAGAAGACCGCTTTTCGGGGAATAAAGATAGGTTATGTACTGGTCGTTTTGTTCCTCGTAGTCGAATTCCTCTCCGTTTGTTTCGACGATGTAGTCGGGATTGTCGGCATAAAGCATTATGCAGTCGTCCGAGATCATGCGTATATCGGCAAGGTTGTCCACCGACGTCGCATACTGCGGATAGTCTCCGTTTTGTATGTGCATGAGGCGGTCGCCCGATTTGTACCATATATCACTGCCGTTTACCGCAAACGGTCCGTCAGCCTGAGCCGAAGCAAAGAGCAGTTTTTTGTCCGAACCGTCGGTTTTCAGCGTGAACACCGAGCCGTCCCTGCCGGTGCAGATCAGTCTGTCGCCGACCACCGCAAAGCGGCTTGCCGAGATGTCGGCAACCGTCGTCGGATAATCGTCCTCCCATCTTTTCAGAAGAAGATTTCCCGACGGGTCGAGCGAATATGTGTCGTTTCCGACATCAACCGCCGCCGCTGAATTTTTTATACCGTCAACATCAACCGTGTCAGACAGTTTGCGGCTCAGAATATTTGTGAGTATCGCCGCCGATGTCGAAAAGACGGTAACAGCCGCAAGAACTATTGCGGTCGTCCTCTTCATAAAACTTTTTTTGGGGGATAATTGCATGGTTTTTCCTCTCTCAAGACAGCTTATATGCATTTTCATACATAAGTCGGTACAAAAACGCATATTAGATATTGTTTCTATTCTGTCATTTTAGCATATACACGCCGCGTTTGCAAGAGTTTTTTACAAAGTCGGCGTATTTTTTTAAAAGGAAGGGAATGTTCATGAGACTGTCGGACGGGCGTGTCGGCGAAGAATACGCCGTTTTGCGCATCGAATCCCGAGGACTTTCCGCATCTCTTTGCAGACGGCTTTACGAAATAGGTGTGAGAGCGGGCGCGGGACTTGTTCTCGTGAACAGAAAAAGAGGCGGTGCTTCGGTGATAAAAGTTTGTTGCACACGTTTTGCGATCGGCGGGGAGATCGCCGCCGCCGTACATGTAAGGAGGCTTGCGGAAAATGAAAGAAAAACGCGGTGAGAAGGGTCGGACGTTCGGGATTGCGCTTGTGGGAAACCCGAACTGCGGAAAAACCACCGTATTCAACCGACTCACCGGGTCGCGCTTCAAAACGGCAAACCGTCCGGGCGTAACCGTCGACATGAGGGAGGGCATGTGCGTGCTTCCGGGAGCCGAAAACATGCGGATCGTCGATCTTCCGGGTACATATTCGCTTACGCCGTACAGCGAGGAGGAGCGGGTGACGCTTGACGCGCTGATGTCGGATGCCGTTGACATTATTGTAAATATCATCGATCTGACCTCTCCCGAAAGAGGTTTTTATCTGACATACGAGCTTCTGCGGCTCGGGAAACCGACGGTTATCGCACTGAATATGTGCGATATTGCGGAAAAACGGGGGATATCGGCTGATTTTGATCGGATTGCCGCACTTGTCGGCTGTCCCGCCGTCGGAATATCGGGCAGGCGCGGGACGGGTCTTGACAGGCTGATTGCGGCGGCATCGACGGCAAAGCCGGTGCCGATGCCGCCCGACGGCTGCGTTTCCGATGCGCAAAGAGCGTCGGAGACGGTTGCCGCGGCTATAACCGATATAAAAAGCGACGACTTTACCGATCGTGTCGATCGCGTTCTTATCCACAGGATATTCGGACTTCCGATCTGCTTTGCGATCATGGCTGTCGTCTTTTTTCTCACTTTTGCGGTCGGCGGAGCGGTAAAGCCTGCGGCTGACCGCCTG
>CALBLD010000285.1 GCA_937895775.1 uncultured Clostridia bacterium | reverse complement strand
GTGAAAGCTTACTTAAGGATTTCGCTCTTCTTGAGAAGTGCTCTGACCGTATCGGTCGGCTGTGCTCCGTTTTTCAGCCACTTGTTTGCCTTTTCCGCATCGATGTTTATCTGCGCGGGATCGGTAAGGGGGTTATAGGTGCCGATCTGTTCAATGAACTTACCGTCGCGGGGCGAACGGGAATCTGCTATAACCACGTGATAGAAAGGAGCCTTCTTTGCGCCTACTCTTTTGAGTCTGATTTTTACTGCCATTTTTTCTTCCTCCAAAATCGGATCTGATATTTATTTATGTTATCTGCCTTTGCCAGCATACAATAACCGTTTACATACCGAACGGGAGTTTCATCTTCCCGCCCTTTTTGCCCGCTCCCATTTTTGAGAGCTGTTTCATCATCTGATTTGTCTGCTCATACTGCTTAAGCAGTCTGTTGACCTCTTCGACGCCTCTGCCGCTTCCGGCAGCTATACGCTTTTTTCTCGACGAACTTATAATTGCCGGCTTTGTGCGCTCCTCGGGGGTCATCGATCTGATTATTGCCTCCATGTGAGCGATCTGCTTTTCGTCGATCTGAGCGTTTTTCAGTGCCGAGGTCTTCACACCGGGTATCATTCCGAGAAGCTGTTCCATGCTTCCCATCTTCTTTATCTGCTGGAACTGTTCAAGATAATCGTCAAGTGTGAAGGTCGATTCACGTATTTTCTTCTCAAGCTCCAGTGCCTTTTTCTCGTCAAACTGTTGCTCCGCCTTCTCGATAAGCGACAGCACATCGCCCATACCGAGTATTCTCGATGCCATCCGATCCGGATAAAACGGCTCGATTGCGTCCATCTTTTCGCCTGTTCCGACGAACTTGATCGGCTTTCCGGTCACATAGCGAACCGAAAGTGCCGCACCGCCTCTTGTATCACCGTCAAGCTTCGTGAGCACGACGCCGGTTATATCAAGCATATCGTTGAAGGTCTTTGCGACATTGACCGCATCCTGACCGAGCATTGCGTCAACCGTAAGAAGAATTTCGTCCGGTTCAACCTTTTTCTTGATCCTGACAAGCTCTTCCATCATCTGCTCATCCACGTGCAGTCTGCCCGCCGTATCTATAAACACGGTATCGTAGCCGTTTTTACGGGCATAGTTCACACCCTCTTCGGCTATCTTTACGGGATCAGCACCGCTTCCGAGCGAAAAGCACGGTACTCCGACTTTTTCGGCAACAATCTCAAGCTGTCTGATCGCCGCCGGTCTGTAAACGTCACAGGCAACAAGAACTGGGCTTTTACCCTGCTTTTTGAGCATTGCGGCAAGTTTGCCTGCATGCGTAGTCTTACCCGCGCCCTGAAGTCCGCACATCATTATGACTGTCGGCGGCTTCGATGCGACCGCAAGCTTTGACACGCTCGTTCCCATGAGCGATGTCAGTTCTTCGTTTACTATTTTTACTATCTGCTGTGCCGGAACAAGGCTTTCAAGCACCTGCGCTCCGACCGCACGTTCACTGACTGCCGCGATAAAATCCTTTACGACTTTATAACTGACATCCGCCTCAAGAAGCGCAAGCTTGATCTCACGCATTCCCGCTTTTACATCCGCTTCCGTCAGCTTGCCTTTATTGCGGAATTTCCTGAACGCCTCGTTCATTCTCTCCACGAGACTGTCAAACATATATCCGTTCTCCTTATAGATTCTGATCCGCACACATCGTTTTTACAAGTGCGATCATACTGTCGGCATCCGCCGAGCCGCTTCTGATAAGTCGGCAAAGCTCCTCTCCGCATTTTTGCCTGTCTCGGTATGCCGCATACATCCCGAGTTTTTCCTCATACCCGGAAAGCTGTGCTTCGGCTTTTCCGATCGCATCGCGCACACCCTGCCTTGTAATTCCGGTTATCTCGGCAATTTCCGAAAGCGAAAGATCTTCGTCAAGCGAATACCCGATAACCGCCCTTTGTCTGTCTGTGAGAAGCTTACCGTAAAACTCAAGCAAAACCGAATAGTAAAGTCTGCCGTCGGGTCTGTTCTTTTTCTCGCCTTCCATTTTGCCGTTTCCTGTAAAGCAATATACTTTACAGGAATTATATCACAGACAGCGGATTTTGTCAAGTGCTTTTGCAAAAAAACTTCCGACTGCCGTGGTTTATCTATTGACCGCACCGTCAAACAGTGATACAATATAAAAAAATGAAAGGATATGACAAAACCATGAAAACCGCTTTGATTACAGGTGCGTCGTCCGGAATCGGACGTGAGTTTGCAAGACAGCTTGCACGTGCCGGATACGATCGCATATACTGCATCGCGCGACGCGAGGGCAAACTTGCCGAACTGAAAAGCGAACTCGGCGACATGATAATACCGTTGGCAGCCGATCTTGCGAAAGAAGACTCCTTCGGTAATATAACGGACAGACTTAAGAATGACGGCACAAAACAGATAACGACTCTTGTAGCTGCCGCAGGATTCGGAAAATACGGATCGTTCGCAAACAACAGCGAGAGCGACATGGAGGCTGAGGTAAACGTCAATATTCTCGGACTTATGCGCACTGTACGCACCGCTCTTCCCTTTCTGAAAAACGGCTCCCGGATAATACTTATGGGATCGCAATCGGCATTTCAGCCGCTTCCCGAATTCAACGTATACGCTTCGACAAAGGCATTTGTTCTCCATTTCGGACGTGCGCTCAGCCGTGAACTCAAAAAAGACGGTATTTCGGTCACCACGGTATGTCCCGGGTATGTTGACACCGAATTTTTCTCTGTCGCCGAAAAATCGGGCGATCCGACCGCATGCAGGAATTTCAGACCGATGTACAAAACCTGCGATGTCGTAAGACGTGCGCTTTCGGATGCAGAAAAGGGCAAAGATGTCTCGGTATACGGCGGAACAATAAAAACAGCAAGGCTGCTGTCGAAATTGCTTCCGCACAGCCTCATCATGAAGATATGGCTTAGAATCAGATAAAAAACGGTCGCATCGAAGGGATGCGACCGTTTTTTGTAAACAAATTATTAACACATTATCTTTTTTCATATTTTCTATTGACAAACGTATAATATTGCAGTATGATCTAACTGTACTATTTATGCTAATACAGTTAGTACGGAAAGGGGTAGTCTGATGTTCACGATAGATGCTCTGTCGAGAACTCCGGTGTACGAGCAGATACAAAAGCAGCTTGAAAAGTTCATACTGTCGGGCATCATGAAGCCGGGCGAACAGTTGCCGTCGGTCAGAAGCATGTCGATCGAACTTTCGATCAATCCGAACACGATTCTGAAAGCATATTCGGACCTTGACAAACGGGGCGTGATAAAAGCCGTCCCGGGAAAGGGATATTTTGTATGCGAAAATGCTTTTGACATACTTCACAACTCGGCAAATCACAAATTTGACGAGCTTCGCGGGATAATTCACAGCATGGCGATGGCAGGGGTTACAAAATCCGAACTATACAGGCTTATTGATGATGCGTTTGAAGACATCGGTCAAAGCACAAATACGGAAGGAGACACCGAAAAATGATCAAAGCAACAAATCTGACAAAGAAATTCGATAATTTCACGGCACTTGAAAAGATAAGCTGTACGATAAACGACGGCTGTATTTACGGCATGGTCGGATCAAACGGAGCCGGAAAATCGACATTCATCCGCATACTTGCCGGAGTATACAGGCAGGACAGCGGCGAGGCAACCATAGACGGTCAGCCCATATGGGACAATCCGGACATAAAAAGAAGGATCGCATATGTTCCCGACGAACTTTATTTTCTGCCGGGTGCGACTATCACACGCATGGCGGAGCTTTACCGCAGTGTATACGGGTCATTTGACAAAAAGCGGCTTGACGAGCTTACCGGCACCTTCGGTCTCGATCAGAAAAAACCGATCGGTACATTTTCAAAGGGTATGAAACGTCAGGCGGCAACCGCTCTTGCGCTTGCCTGCCGTCCCGATTACATTTTCTTTGACGAAACCTTTGACGGACTTGATCCGGTAATGAGAAATTACGTAAAGAAGCTTATATGCGACGATGTCATCGAACGCAGCGCATCGGCGATAATCACATCACATTCGCTCCGCGA
>CALBLD010000284.1 GCA_937895775.1 uncultured Clostridia bacterium | reverse complement strand
GCGGTGGGTCTGCCGTTACGACGGACGGCAATATTTTTACAAAGCCGCCGAAGACCACATCTCCGGGATTTTCAACAGTGCAGCCGGTTACAAGACCGCCGCTTACCGGGGGTGTTACCGGCAATCCGCCGGATACCGGTGATCCCGAGCCGACATATGATATGTCGGGGGATTTCGGTGAAAGATTCGGCATGCTTTTCTCGGCAGACGACAGCGTTACGATTACCGATAACAGTTACAGAAGCCATAATGTCTATATGACGCTGACCTCATTTGACGGTGAGATAATGCAGTCGTACAAAAAGGGCTATGCGGCAACGGAACAGCATGTCGTGTATTATATCATCGATGTGTACGTGCGTAATATCGAAAATCTTTATACTCAGTATACCTCACAATATGTTCCGATGACCGAGCTTGTTTCGTATACAAAGCAGTCAAACAACCTTGTCGAGACGATCGCCGCAATAAGCGGAGATCTTTACTACGGTTTCGATCAGTCAAAGCGCATAGTTGTGAGAAACGGGACTGTGGTAAGAAAATCCGACTATATAACGAGCGATATATGTGTCCTCTATTGGGATGGCAGTATGGAGACGATCACTCCCGAAGAATATAACTGGGATTCGATTGCCGCCAAGGGTCCGTATCAGATATGGAGTTTCGGTCCCGAACTTATCGGCGATGACGGTAAAGCGTTGGAGAATATAAATTCCGATGTGTGGAGATTCAATCCACGCGCGGCGATCGGCTGCGTCGAACCGGGTCACTATGTGCTTGCCGCAGTAAACGGTTACAGATACGATAAGGAAAAAGCGGAACACGGAGTCGGGGTAAATCTTGACGTGCTGGCAAAGATTATGGAAGGTGTCGGCTGCACGGTGGCATATAACCTTGACGGCGGTGCTTCCACTTATGCATGGTACAGAGGAGATATGCTCGTGAAGGTCGCAAACGGCAACGGTTCCGAAAGATATATAAGCGATATCATCTGTATCGGAGAAATCAGAAAGGAAAACGGCTGAAATGAAATGTGTACGTTCGGCACTGTATGTGCTTGCGCACCTGATCGTCGCAATGTCGCTGACACTGTTGACACTTTCGATAACAAACCATTTCAACAGCGCAATGGCATTTATCGATCATGATATGTCAAAGACCCTGATGGCGGTTCTTTCGCTGTCGGTTCTCATTGAATCCGTTTTTTTTATCCCGAAATTCGTAAGCGACAGGCAGCTTCTTTTAAGTCTGCCGACGGTTGCGGCTGCTCTTGTTTCGGTACTTCTTATCTGCCTGCTTCTGACCGATCTGTCGGACAGATCGCTTATCCTGTTCACAAAGCAGTTTGCAAGGGTGGTCGTGGGGATAAGTGCGGCCAGCTCGTTTTTCTCGGCAGTGACGATAATATGCTGTATGAGAAGGATGTCAAAAAAGATTTATGAACGTTCGCGTTCGAAAAAAGGGGAGACAGTATGAACGGAGAAAATAATACAAACGGCATTGATTACCGTGCCGATGGCGGTACCCCTGCTTGTGCGCAGATAAAAAAGGAACCGAAGATCATTTCGATTCTTAAGGGTGTCGGCTTTTTCGGCGGATATTTCGCAATACAGCTTGCAGTGGAATTTGCGGCGGCGGTTGTAGTTTCCGCTCTGTACTATATGAAAACGGCGGATATCGATCCGAACGCGGCGGCGGAGTATATCACCGGAGTAATCAATAAAAATTCAATGCTTATAATGATCTTCGTGGATCTGCTTGTTATCGGAGCGGCGGCATTGTTTGTACTGCTTGTGAGAAAATCTCCCGGCAGGGAAGACAATATGATGCTTTTCAATAAAGTTCCGCGGATTGAGTGCCTGCTTGCTCTCGGTATAGGATTTACGGCAAATTATGCGCTCAATATCGTGTTCGCCTATGTTACCGAGATACTGCCGCCCGAGATATTTGAGGACTATGCGGAGGCAACCACGGTGTATACCATGGGAGGAATCATTCCGTATATAATAGCGGGCGTGATACTCGCACCGATCGTCGAGGAACTGGTATTCAGAGGCTTCATGCTGACCAGGTTCAGACGCGCTATGCCTGATTGGCTTGCGATCGGACTTGTCGGAGTGATCTTCGGGGTCATACACGGTAATATTGTTCAGGCGGTTTATGCTTCCTGCCTCGGATTTGTCCTCGGGGCGATATTTGTGAAATGCAATTCACTTTATGCCTCGGTTCTTGCGCATTTCGGCTTCAATCTCGCAAGTCTGCCCGGATTTCTGACTTCGATTGAAGGGTCAAAACTTGCGGAGAATACGACATTTCTGCTTCTCAACGCACTGCTCAGCTATGCTTCGGTTTTTTTGTTCGTGTCCTTCCTCGTTATTCTTTTTCTTCGCCCGAAAGAGACAAGAAGGAGCGGTGACCTGTAATGGATGAACGCATATCGGACAGACGGGAACTGCTTGCGGGTAGGATCAAAGCCTCGAAAATGATCCTTTTGTCAGCATCGGTACTGTCGCTTCTGAACTGTATACTGACTCTGATCGGCAGTTCGCTCAGATCGCCGCTTTATCTTGATATTCCGTATTTTCTTGCCGGGGTGGGCAAGAAAATGCTGACTGCCGACCTGAAAAGGGTATATGCGGCGGTGCCGATACTCATTGTTGCCATTTTACTTTTGGCGGGACTTGCATTTTGCTGTCTGAAAAGAGGCGGCAGTGTTCTGCGTTTTGTAATTACCGATGCGCTGATTATCACCGATCTTGCGTTCGGTATAGCACTGTTTGCGGCGGGCGGCGATAGCGATGGTAAGAAAATTTTCGGCAGTCTGCTTGATCTCGCTTTTCATATTGCACTGATAATCTTTTCCGAGTCGGGAAGACGTTCGTCTTATGCACTGACCGTTCTTCCGACAGATGAGGATATAAAAAAATCGGTTGAGCTTGATCCGTATGAAGAACTGAAAAAATAAAAATACAGTTGCGATAAAATCATCGCAACTGTATTTTTTGTGTATAATTACTTTTCGTCTATACGGGTGTAGAGAATCGGAACCTCGCCGAGCGTGAAACTTTCGGGAAGCGTCGTCGGCTTGTATGCAAGTTCTCCCATGGGAAGCATCGATGCAAGCTTTCCGCAGCCTTCGGGGATAACCGGAGCAAATATGTTCGCCATGTTTGCCATGAGATAGAGACAGGTGGCGGTTACATTCCAGAATGCCGACAGATCCTCTTCTTTGGCAAGAACCCACGGCTTCTGCTCGTCGTAGTATTTGTTCGAATAGGATATGAGCGATACCATGTCCTCGGTAGCCGACCGCAGCTCCCCGGCTTCGATCTTATTTCCTATCGTATCGTAAAGACCCTCAACGTATTCTTTTACGGCAGGATCGACCTTGCCGCTCCCGATAACACCGCCGAATTTCTTCTTTATGAATGAAAGATTGCGGTTTACAAAGTTGCCGAGTCCTCCGGCGAGGAACTTGTTGTAGGTCGTTATCATGTCCGGGATCGAGAAGTTGACGTCACGTCTCTCCGGATTGAAGAGCATGGTGTAAAAACGTACACAGTCGGACGGGTAATTTTCGGCAAGCTCGTGTACAGAAATCATGTTGCCCTTCGATTTTGACATCTTGTCATCGTTTACGTTGACATATTCTGAGGACACAATGTGCGTCGGCAGGCAGTAACCTTTGTTCATAGCCATGAGGAGGGCGGGGAAAATTACGGTGTGGAACGGAATGTTGTCTTTTCCGTGAATATAATAGTTGTTCAGATTGCCGTCATCCTTCATGTATTCGTCAAAGTCGATGCCTCTCTGTTCCGCAACCCATTTGCCGGTTGTCATGTATCCGAGAACGGCTTCGAACCAGACGTATATGCGTTTCGATTCATAGCCGGGAACCGGAACCTCAATTCCCCAGTCAAGGTCACGTGTTGCGGCTCTGTCGGGCAGACCCTGCGTAAGATATTTTTTCGTTTCGTTTACCGCATTCAGACGCCAGTTCGGTGACATGCGCTCAACGAAGTCTTCGATCGGCTTCTGAAATTTCGAAAGCGCAAACATGAGGTGCTTGTTTGTGCGTGTGGTGGTCGGTGTACCGCATGTGCGGCAGCGTTTGTCGGTAAGAGCTGATGAATCAAACGATGCCATGCAGAATTCGCACTGATCTCCGCGCGTGATCTTTCCGCAGACGGGACATTTGCCTTCGATTTCACGGTCGGATACAAATTTTCCGCATTTTTCGCAGTAATCCTGCTCCTCTGTCGTCTCGTAGAGGTAGCCGTTCTTGTCTATCAGTCGGAAAATATCCTGAACACCCTGTTTGTGATAATCGGTGAATGTTGCGGTGTACTTGTCGTAGGAGAAGTCAAGATCGTTGAAATCACGGACAAATTCCTCGTGATACCGCTCGGCTATGGAAGCAGGGGTCACACCCTCGCGCTTTGCACGCTCGGTAATAGGCGTACCGTGTGAGTCGGTACCCGAAACATATATGACATCATAACCCTTCAGACGACCATATCTCGCAATAACATCTCCGGGAAGGAGTGCCGCAAGGTGACCGACGTGAAGACTGTTGTTCGCATAAGGCCACGCGCCGCCGATAAAATAACGTTTTTTCATTTTTTATGACCTTCGCTTTTGCTCTGCAAAAGCATCCTTTCTTTCATGGTGACCGGGAGCGGAGGTGTCGGAAAGACAGATTTTCCGGATTCAGCCGTCCCTGTTTGTCCGAATTCGGCAATATATATACAGTATAACACATTTCCGCTTTTTTTTCAATATTTTTTATCGTTTTTATCTTTATTTGTATAAAATATTCTTTTTGCACGGAGGTTGACACGCTGTGAAAAAGATGATATAATCTTACCGTAAAATATGACGAAAAGGGATCAAACACTATGAAAAAAAGATTGTTTGCTTTTGTACTTCTTAATATGATGCTTCTGCCGCTCGGACTCTCTGCGTGTGCGCCTGCCGCATCCACGGGTGAGACGACCGCCGTAACCGATAAGCCCGAAAACAGTGTTACCGCCGGAAGTACTGCCGCTGTGACAACGACTGCCGAACCTCCGAAAAGCGAGCCGGAAGTATCGCTTGAGGGAAAGACGATTGTCTGGCTCGGCTCTTCGGTAACATACGGTCACGCCAACGGAGGCGTGTCGATGGCTGAATACCTCGAACGCACCGCTCACTGTATAAGTGCGAAATATGCGGTTTCGGGAACGACTCTTGTCGATAACGGGGACAATTCTTACATATCGAGGATGAAAAAAATACCCGCCGATCAGAAGTGCGACTACTTTATATGTCAGCTTTCGACAAATGACGCAACGCAGAAGAAGCCGCTCGGGAAAATAAGCGATTCGTTTGATATCGACTCGTTTGATACTTCGACTGTCTGCGGGGCGATAGAATATGTTATCGCATATGCAAAGGAACGCTTTGATTGTCCGGTTGCCTTCTATACAAATCCGCCTTACGATTCGACAGAGTACAGACGTATGGTGTCATCAATGCTCAAAATAAAGGAAAAGTGGGGGATCGAGGTTCTCGATCTCTGGAACAATGAGGAACTTGCGGCAATGTCGCGCGAAGAAAGAGACGCTTTCCTTAAAAGAAATATGGCTGACAGCATACATCCGAATGCGCTCGGATACAGAAGATGGCTGACCCCGATCTTTGAAGAGTTTATCAGGAAAACAATAGTTAAATAAAAAGTCGGTCATGCGGGACTTTCGCATGACCGATTGCTTTATTTTACGTAGATGCGGGGAACGCGCGATGAAATGTCGCACATGACCTCGTAGGATATGGTGCCGCAGATTTCTGCAATGTCGTCGGCATCAAAGCCTTCGCCGAGAAGAGTCACCTCGTCTCCGTCGCTTGCCGTAATGTCGGTGACATCAACCATAAACATATCCATGCAGACCCTGCCGACAACCGGTGCGTATCTGTCGTTTATTATGACCTTGCCCTTGTTCGAAAGCGCGCGCGGGTATCCGTCGGCATACCCGACCGGAATCGTTGCGATTCTGCGTCTGCCTTCGGCAATGTAGGTGCGTCCGTATCCGATGCTGTCTCCCGCTTCGATTTCTTTTATGTGAACTATGTGGCTTTTCCATGTGAGTGCGGGGAGCAGTTTTGCCTGCGAATGTACCTCGCTTGACGGCATGTAACCGTAGAGCGCAATCCCGACACGCATTTCAGTTTTCGCAGTGTACGGCATTTCAAGCACGGCTGCCGAGTTTGCACAGGTGATGTTCGAAAAAACGGCTCCGCCCGACGCACAATCGTCGATAAAGCGGTTGAAACGGTCAAACTGTATCATCGAAAAGCTTTTGTCCGCGCTGTCGGCAGTGGCAAAGTGCATGAACAGCCCGTAAAGCTCGATGCCTTTCATTTTCGCAATGCGGCATACCGCGTCGCTGCCTTCTTTGCCGTAAGGAAAGCCTATGCGACCCATTCCGGTATCGACTTTTATGTTGATTTTCGCCTTTTTACCCATAGACAACGCCACCTCGGACAGCCTTTCGGCATCCGACAACTTGTATATCGCCGGGATGATGTCATTTTCGATGAGCGTTCTGTATGATGACGGATGCGCATATCCGAGAATGTATATCGGTGTCTCAAAGCCGCAGGTCTTGAGTTCGATTGCTTCGTCTACCGTCGCAACTGCAAACGCATCCACAAGATCGTGTATGATTCCCGCGGTGCGGACCGCTCCGTGTCCGTATGCGTTGGCTTTGACCACTCCGACCGGTTTTACTCCTTCGGGGATAAGTTTCATGCATGCGAGCAGGTTTTTTCTGATGTTTGTAAGATTTATCTGCGCATATGTGCGGAATAATGTGTATTCTTCCATTGGAATTGTAACCTCTTGTGTGTTATTTCAGAGCAATCAGTTTTCCGAAGGCACTGCCGTTTCTGTAATCGGTAATTATGACTTTTCCCGATCTGCCGTGCAGTCCGATGTCGGAGGGCACGCAGACTTCGATAAATGATGCGGTGTGCCCGCGCGCGAGACTGCCAGAGTAATCTTCAAACAGTATATCGAACTCCTGACCGATGAGTTCGGAGAATATGCGCTCTCTTGAACGATCTCTTACTTTCTCAAGCCTGTGCAGACGCTCGGATTTCACCGATTCGCTCAGCTGTCCGCTCATTCCGTATGCTTCGGTACCCGGTCTGCGCGAAAATGGAAAAATGTGATTGTAAATAAGTCCGAGTCTGTCGATAAACGCTTCCGTGATGCCGAAATCTTCATCGGTTTCCCCGGGGAATCCGACTATGGTGTCGGCTGTGAACATGGAAGCGGGGAGTACGGCTTTTATGTGATCCGTGTTGCGGATCACGGTTGCCGTGTTGTATCGGCGACGCATTGCGGCAAGCGTTCTGTCACATCCGCTCTGGAGCGACAGATGAAAATGATGGCAAAGCTTTGATGAGCCTGCAAGACGGTCAACAAAATCGGGAGTAAGAAGGGAAGGATCAAGCGACCCGAGCCTTATCCGCTCAAGCCCGTCGATATCGCCGAGCGACAGCACAAGGTCGCAGAGATCGGTGCGGGATCCGTCGGGCTTCCTTTCGTAAAGATCTTTTCCCCATGCGGATATCTCAATGCCGGTCAGGACGACCTCACGGTATCCGGATTCGGCAAGTGCCGCTATTTCGCTGTGTACGTCGTCCATGGCTTTTGATCTGACCGGACCGCGCGCGTCTTTTA
This sequence comes from uncultured Clostridia bacterium, assembly GCA_937895775.1. Taxonomy (GTDB): domain Bacteria; phylum Bacillota; class Clostridia; order Oscillospirales; family CAG-272; genus CAKSQF01. The sequence goes on along the minus strand of CALBLD010000284.1, from coordinate 822 downwards.
TTGTGCAGTATGCGCATTTTGAATCGCACCCGTCTTCGATCTTCACATAAGCGCGTGTGCGCTCGCTGTGCTTTATCGATGACGGCTCGAATTTTGCGCCCGAGAGCGGCGGAACATTGATTCCTTCGGTGCGCTTCCCGGTCGATGCATACAGAAGCGCAGCGTCCACTGCTTCTTTTTTTGCATAATTTCCGCATACATACGAAACGCCGTCTATGGCAAGTAATTCTTCGGCACGGAGCTGTGCATAGCAACCTGTAATTATGACGTATGCGTCAGGATTTTCACCGATCGTTCTCCGCACAAGCTGTCTTGCCTTGCGCTCGGATTCGGCGGTTACCGCACAGCTGTTTATTATGCAGATATCCGCGGGGTCGTCTTTGCCCGACTTTGTAAGACCGGCATCCGAAAGTGCCTCGGACATGACGGTGCTCTCGTATTGATTGACCTTGCACCCGAGGGTGTGTATGATAAATTTCATTTTACGGTACCGCTCCTTTCTTCGGATAATCGCATAAGTACCGCTATTATAGCATATGTCGGCGGTTATGTAAAGTCTTTTTTTTATTTATGACGCAAAAATGCGCGGAATACGAATATTCCGCGCATTTAATTGCTTTTTGACGCTTATCAGTTGATCGGCATAATCGATACGCCGCCCGACATGCTGTCAATGTCGATTTTTGCAATCTTGTTTCCTTTTCTCGAAACGTGCTTTTTCGACATTTCAATGTTGTCAAACGAACAGTCAAGCTTTCCCGACATGCTGTCAATGTCCGCATCAAATCCCGAATCGGCGGGGGGGTATATCCCCGTTCCGCC
>CALBLD010000283.1 GCA_937895775.1 uncultured Clostridia bacterium | reverse complement strand
GATTATCGTCTGTGCGTCGCTGCTCTGCAAAAATTCGTAAAACGCTTTGTTGATGCCGTCCTTTACCGTGTCTTCCTTGAAGACTATGTTCAGCGGTCTTGCGATCTTGTAACTGCCGTTCTTGATGTTTTCGACAGTTGGCGCAACTCCGTTGACCTTGAGCATCTTTACGTCGTCGGTGACATATCCGAGACTCTCGTATGCGATCGCAAGCGGATTGCCCTTGACTTCGTTAAGTACTGCCGCAGTGCTTGCCGCAACGATGATGCCGCTGATGTCCGACTTGCCCTTGAGTCCGATGATTTCCATGAATGCCGACTTTGTTCCGCTTCCGTCCTCACGTGCGACAACGCTGATGTTTTTGCTTTGGTCAAAGCCGCCCGCTTTGCCGCATCCGGTAAACGACAGTGCGGCAGTCGCCGCCACAAGCGCAATGCTTATGATTTTCGTAATTGTTCTTTTCATTGTTTTTTCCTCCTTGCGGCTTTCCGCCGCATTCTGCCGCATCCACGCGGCAATTATCTTTTTTCTTTTATTTTTCCTTTGCACGGCTTTATTTTAGCAAAACGACCGAAATGCTGCTATCACTCTTTTGACAAATCAATGTAAAATCAATGTAAAACGGCAGAAGATGCCGAAAAAGGCGGTCGGACGATCGGAGAAAGCTTTTTTGTCGTGCATAACAGTTATATAATTTGAAAAAACATTGAATAACTTGTTAATAATTTACAATGAGTTAACAATTATTGCCTGATAATGGTATATACTGAAATCGGAGATCGAAAAGTGGAATGATCTGCCGACCGATGCCGCCTCTGCGGTAAATAAAAATGAAGGAGAGAAACACATGGAATGCAAAAAAACCGAAACAAACATTCGCAAAAAGCAAAGGAAACCGATGTCATGCATTGCCGTACATCGGCTCTCCGAATCGGTGCATGAGAATGATTCGGACATGAAAACGACTAAGGATGAGTTAAAATGAAAAAAGCGGCGATAAAACTTGTTATCACATCGGTTCTGCTTCTGGCTCTGATCCTTCCTATCGGAATGTTTGCAACCGAAACTGCGGAAGAGGCACCGAAGACTGCGGACGGCACGAAAGAGGCACAAAGTGATAAAAAAGACGAAAAAGAGCCGGAAGAACGCTTGGATTGGACGATAGGAGTGCTTCCGGAAGATTATTATACCGCGGAATACCATGGAGTTTTGGTAATCAACGAACCGAATTATCGGTTTAATGAAGACGTTATCATACCCGAAAACTACGGTCGCCCGGGAGAGGATCGTCCGCTTACGGTTTACGACCGCAGTGTAAGAAACCATGTGGAAATACCCTATGACGAACTTGATGACATACTCAGAGACGCGGTTACTCTCGGTTATCGTATGACGCAGAACAGCAAGGACACCGGACCTCTGACCGCTATGCGGGGCAATGTTCGGGATATTATCAATAACTACATGTGGTCCGCAGATTTTGAACACGCTCCGACTGCCGACGAGCTTTGTGCGGATGCAACCGATATAGTTTACGGCAAGGTCGTCGGTATTTCGTCTTATTTTGGCGAGACGCTCGGTCAGTGGGGAAGCGGAATAATTCGCAGAACTTACCGCAAATTTTTCAGAACGATCTATGAGATCGAGGTGGGAGAGTCGTATGTCGGAAGCGCAAGCGGCAGAATAAAGATTGCCGTCGAAGGCGGACACGCGACCTACAACACGGAATATCAGGCGGAGAGAGCAAAGCAGATCGGCTGGACGGGAGATGTTCCTGTCTATGAGGAGACCAACCTGTCGATAGGCGAGAACTATCTCTTCGTGATAAACAGGAACCATTACAACGTGTCTTATTATGCCGGAGAGGACGGCTACGGCAAGAGAGTTTACAGATTTGCTTTCAAACCGTCGGAGCTGCCTGTGCCTTCGGACAGCGAGCCGAGCTATGAAAATATCATGGCATGGATTGGGAAGAAAAAGTAAGGTTTTATAAAAAATTCCCCGCAAGAGCGGCAGAATCTGCCGCTTTTGCGGGGATAATTTTTCTTTGTGCAAACCACCACGGTGTTTTAAGGTTTCACACCCTCTTCGGGAGCCGTTTTGTAGGTCGCACGGGTCAGCACGGGGCGGTGATCGCTCGGATAGCCCGCCATTGCGTACTCTTTGTTGTCGGAGGGG
>CALBLD010000282.1 GCA_937895775.1 uncultured Clostridia bacterium | reverse complement strand
GACAGAGCCGCCGTTTCCATCTCGACCGCAAGCACTCCCATCTTCCTCCAGATCAGATTGTCATCCGGAAAATCGGGGTCGGGATAAAAGCTGTCGGCCGTCAGAACGGTTCCGATATGAAGCTTTTTGCGCAGACCGAGCTTTTCCGCAGTCTTTTCGCAGAGCGAAAGCAACGGGTAGTCGGCTGTCGGCGCAAAGCTGCCCGGAAGTCTGAATTTCGACGCATATGCCGAATCGGTACATGTTGCCATTGCCGCGATTATATCGCGGAGTCCGACATCCCCGGACATTCCGCCCGCCGATCCGATTCTGATTATACGTTCAACTCCGAAAACCGTGAAAAGTTCCTGCGAATATATTCCCATTGACGGCATTCCCATACCGCTTGCCATGACAGTTATCGTTGTGCCGCGGTATTTCCCGGTATAACCCTGCACGCCGCGCACGTTGTTTACAAGCCTTGCCGAGGACAGAAAATTTTTTGCAATGAATTCGGAACGTCCCGGGTCGCCCGGCATAAGCACGGTCGGAGCAAAATCACAGGGTTCTGCATCGATATGAGGGGTAGGAAAAGCTGACATATAAATTCTCTCCTTAACAATCGGTGTGAAAATTATACAACATAATTATCCGCAAGTCAACCTTTTTTTACACGCTCTTCCCGATCTTCCGCTTGACACGGAGAGATTATTGTGTTAAAATATAAACGAATAAAAGCAGAGGTGCAGATCATATGGAAACACGCGTTGCGGTAATCAGTATACTTGTTGAAAATCCCGAATCGGCGACCGAGCTCAACGATCTTCTTCACAGAAACGGCAGGTATATAATCGGGAGAATGGGGATACCCTACGAAAAGAAGGGCGTCAACATAATCTGCATTGCGGTTGATGCGCCGCAGGATGTCATCAATTCACTGACCGGTACGCTCGGCAAACTTGACGGAGTATCAGCAAAAGCGACATATTCGAAGAAGTCCTGACATTTGCCGTATATCTTTTATTTACAACGAAATCACAGACGCTGTGTCCCCCTGACACCGAAAACCCGCAATCGGGTTTAAGGCGAAAGACGGGATGTGCCGCCGTCGGGCAAACTGCCTGTTCCTGCGCCGCATCTCTCTTTCAAAGATGCGGCGTTTTTGATAATATATCTGTTTTCCGACAAAAAAACCGGAAGAAAGGAACAAAACCATGAAAAAAATACTCTCTGCCCTGCTCGCATCCGCGATGCTTGTATTATCGGTTGTCGGATGTGCCTCCGGCAATCAGAGTGCGACGACCGCCGCATCCTCCTCAACCGCACCGCTTACAGGTGAACAAAAACCCGATCCGGTCGATGTCCGCGTAACCGCGCTCAAGGGTCCGACCGCCATGGGACTTGTAAAATTCATGTCCGACAACGACGACGGAAAGATCACGGGCAACAATTACAAATTTGACATTGCCGCATCGGCGGATGAAGTCACTCCCGCTCTGATTCAGGGAAATATCGACATCGCCGCAGTCCCCGCCAATCTGGCGTCCGTTCTTTACAACAAGACAAACGGCGGCGTGCGCGTGCTTGCCGTCAACACTCTCGGAGTGATCTACATAGTCGAAAACGGTGACAGTGTGAAGAGTGTAGCCGATCTCAAGGGAAAGACACTGTATGCGAGCGGAAAGGGCGCAACTCCCGAATACGCGCTCAACTACATCCTCGGCATGAACGGTCTCGATCCCGAGAAGGACGTGAACATCGAATGGAAAAGCGAACACACCGAATGTCTCAGTGCGCTCATGGCTGACGAAAACGCGATAGCAATGCTTCCCCAGCCCTTTGTAACGGTTGCACAGACCAAAAGCGACAAAATCCGCGTTGCGCTCGATCTGACAAAGGAATGGGATGCGGTTCAGAAGGATGAATCGGTAAAATCATCGATGATTACCGGTGTTGTCGTCGTCCGCAGCGAATTTGCCGACAAGAACCCGCAAGCCGTTGCCGATTTTCTTGACAACTACAAAAAATCGGTCGAATATGTGAACGGGAACAACGATGCTGCGGCAGCACTCGTCGGCAAATACGACATTGTTGCAGAGGCGGTCGCAAAAAAGGCTCTCCCGTACTGCAACATTACATTCATCGAAGGAAACGAAATGAAGGAGATGCTTTCGGGCTATCTTGCGGTTCTTGCAAAGCAGAACGTCAAGGCGGTCGGCGGAGAGCTCCCGAAGGATGATTTTTACTACAAACGCTGAAAAAGGCGCAGTCGCCGATAAAAGCAAAAAAGAAACAACAAAAAAGCAGACCCTGCGCCGCAGGCTGATCGGTGCCGCCGCAATCCTCTTCTGGCTTGCGGTATGGCAGGCTGTGAGCATGGCAATCGGAAATGATATCCTGCTTGTATCGCCGATCGCGGTTATAAAAAGGCTTTTTGAGCTTGTCGTGACCGCAGATTTCTGGCATTCGGTCGGGCTCTCGTTTATCAGGATAATATCGGGCTTTCTGCTTGCGCTTGCGGCAGGACTTGCCCTTGCGCTTCTCGCCTCCTTCTCGTCTGTCATAAAACAGCTTCTTGCTCCGCTTATGACCGCAATAAAGACGGTACCCGTCGCATCGTTTATTATCCTCGTTCTGATCTGGTTTCCGTCAAAGCGACTGTCAACAGTCATATCGTTTCTGATGGTTCTTCCGATAATATACACAAACACATTATCGGCGATCGCTTCACTGCGCCCCGATCTTGACGAGATGGCGGCGGTATTCCGCATACCGCCTCTGCGGCGTCTGCGCTGTGTGTGTCTTCCGCAGGTAATGCCCGGCTTTCTGACCGGATGCGAGCTGTCGCTCGGTCTTTGCTGGAAATCGGGGATTGCCGCCGAGGTCATCGGCATCCCCAAGCACTCGATCGGCGAAGCACTCCAGCAGGCGAAGATATATCTTGACACTCCCGATCTGTTTGCATGGACGGTCGTTATAGTTGCGGTAAGCGCGCTTTTTGCAAGGCTGTTCATGTCGGCAATGAGGCTTCTGGAGAAAAGGATAACAAGAGTATGAGCGGTACCGACATAAAAATCAATGCCCTGACGAAGTCATACGGCGAAAAAGTCGTTCTTAACGACCTCTGCGTCGTTTTCGAAGGCGGTAAGGTAAGCTGCGTGAGCGCAATGTCCGGCAAAGGAAAAACGACCCTTCTGCGTCTTATCATGGGACTCGAAAAACCGGACTTTGGGACAATTGATCTGCCCGAAGGAACAAAAATATCGGTCGTTTTTCAGGAGGATCGTCTGCTTGACGGCATGGATGCCTCATCGAACATACGGCTTGTAAACAAAAAACTTTCATCCGAAACGGTCGCCGATGCGCTGACCGGGGTCGGGCTTGATCCGAAGGAAAAGCAGCCGGTCGGCGAATACTCGGGCGGGATGAAAAGACGGGTTGCAATCGTCCGCGCTCTGCTTGCCGATTTCGATCTGCTCCTGCTTGACGAACCGTTCAAGGGACTTGACGCCGACACGCGCGCCCGCACCGCAGATTTCATACGCGGACACACGGTCGGAAAAACGGTAATTCTGGTTACGCACGATCCTGCCGATGCCGAACTGCTCGGCTCAGCCGCAACAGTACACATCTGATCCGGTCATATACATAAAACAGGAAGAACAGCGGGCGTTCTTCCTGTTTTTTCCTTATGTTATTTTGAGTTTTTCTTGACAAACAGGCAAAAAGTGTGATAAAATTATCTTGAATTTTCTTGTGTTGAAAGGATTTTTGCATATGTTTCCGGAAAACATCGTTTCTGCAAGTACACATATGAAAAAAGAGGCTGTAAAGGCACTGACCGAAAAGCCGATAATCACCTATACCGCCGAAAGAGTACGCCTCTGGAGCGAGGTGGCAAAAGAGGTGGCGGGGGAGCCGTGCCAGCCGTTAAGAATCGGAAAGGGCATGAAAAGCTTCCTTTCAAGGGTATCGATCCCCGTCAGCGACTATGATATTCTCATAGGAAGAGCTACCGAGGAGAGTTTCTCGGAGGAAGAAGAAAAAACATTCAGAGAAAAATACATAAACGACTGCATGCGCTTTGACGGCATACCGAAATTTCTGTACGACGGCGGACATCAGTCGTTCGACTGGAACAGACTGATAAAGGTCGGACTTCCCGCGCTCAGAAAAGAAGCGGAAGATGCGCTCGCCGGATATACGGCAGACGGAACGAAACAGCAATGCGACTGGCTTTCGGGTGCGATAATGATCTACGATTCGTTTATCTGTTTTCTGAACCGCTCGGCGGAAGCGGCAGAGGCGGCGGGACTTACCGAAAGTGCCGCAGTCTGCCGTGCCGTTGCCTCGGGTGCACCGTCATCCTTTTGGGAGGCACTTCAGCTCGTTTACACGATAGAATTTGTGTTCTGCGCATACATTTCCCCCAACCCCACGCTTGCGCTCGGAAGGCTCGATCTGTTTCTCGGTGAACTTTACGGAAGCGACATAGCCTCGGGCAGACTCACGAGAGAATATGCGGGACTTCTGATAGACGATTTCTATGCAAAAAACAATCTGATAATGGGCAGAGGTGAGCATCAGCTCTCGGCACGCACCGATGCGTCGAAATGTACCGGCTGGAACCGCATCCTCTGCTACGATGCTCCGCAGTATCTTACGCTGTCGGGAGCAGATCCCGACAGCGGGATAGCGGCCGCGGGCGATCTGACCGCACTGTTCATCGAACACATTGAACCGAAATACAAAAATCCGGTTATCGTATTCAGATACAGCAAGGGTTTTGCTGCAGAACATCACGACATATGGAAAACTCTCGTCGACAAGATGAGGGCAAGCGCATCCATACTCATATACAACGACATACCCGTCTGCCGTATGTATGTTGACAGAGGCGAGAGCCTCCGCGACGCAATGTCCTACGAATATTTCGGCTGCAACTGGCCGACCCTGCCGGCAACCGACGCATGCGACTACGACTATGTTTTCAGGCATGTCAACAGGAATATAGTTCCGTTTGAAATGCAGGCACTCGAAAACCTGCGTCTGTCGGGCGCAGAACTTTCAAGACAGGCTCTGCTTGACAGTATGCACGACGAGATGAAAAAGGCATTTGAAAAAATCAGGGACGAGGGAAAGCCGCTGTCGAACGGTCCCGATCCGAGACTGCTCACGATATATGCATGCTTTGCACGCGGAAACATCGGAAGAGCCGGCAGATATTTTGACAGAATAAACGTAATCCTCCCGCTCGGCGGACTCGGAACGCTTATCGACATCGCATCCGCCGCAGATCATGTATGCATCGATCTGAAAATCCCGCTCGGCAGACTTCTCGACGCATGCAAGAACAATTTTGTCGGAGAGGAAAAGCTGCTTGCGATCTGCAAAAACAGTCCCAAGCTCGGCGACGGAAGCGAGACATCCTCGTTCTATGCCGACAGGCTCATAAACACGATCGCCGACC
>CALBLD010000281.1 GCA_937895775.1 uncultured Clostridia bacterium | reverse complement strand
ATATTGAATAAAGAGTAACCGCAAAGCCCACCCCGAGTGCCAGCTTTATCAGCAGATTTCCTTGTTTTTTCATACGATTTTTCCTCTTTTCTTATTTCTTAATGAATCCGTGCGACGCATCCTCAAGTGCGCACCTGCAAATTTCGTCGGTACGTGCGGATTCTTTCTTATATTTCCACGCAGACATTACTCTACCGGCAAATTTTCTTACCGACATTACCGCTTTTTTTATCGGTAAAGCAATCAGTCTCAGAACAAAACCCGCAGCAACCAGAAAATATTTACTGACCGTGAATCTCCACAGCAGAAAACCGGACAAAAAGCCGCCCACGCCCATGAGTCTGACCTGTCCGCTGTTCAATACAAAGAAAACAAGTGTAAGCGTTATCCCGGCGGACGCAAAAAAAATCACATCTTCAACAGCAATCAGAAGATTTTCGGCAAATCCGCTTTTCAGCGCAAAGCAGATCCGCCGCAGCCTGAACAGATCATAAAAAGCGGCTCCCGCAAATCCGCAGGTAATCGAAACGATAAGCAGAAAAAACAGTTCTCTCTGCGATATGAACCAGTTCATCCCGAGTGCTTACCGAAAAGACCGTTTTTACGTGTTGTCTTATCGACATAAATCAGACCGTTGATTTTTCCCTCAATACTCAGTTCGCCGCAGTCAACCGACATATGCCGGATATGCAATTGTTCGCCTTCGACCGTCAACATTCCCGCCGATGTACGAAGCAACACAGAACTTTCATCAAACCCTAGTACATCGTCAACACCGGACAGATCGAGCTTTCTGCGATCCTCAAGCGTCAGGCTATGGTGACCCGGCTGTTTTTTATCCTGATCGTAATTCTGATTCAATATTCTCACCTCAAAAACAGCATATGACCGATCACCCGGTTATATGTACGTTATTGAGACAAAACCTCATACATTGCCGCGGCATCCGATTTTTGTGCATGCTCGGCAACAGATACCACCCTGATCTTAAGTGTGCGGGTACCGAAGGCTATTTCGAGAATATCGCCTTCCTTCACCTGATAGGATGCCTTTACCGCCCTTCCGTTTGCGCTGACATGAGCATCATCGCAGGCTTCATTGGCTACCGTGCGCCTTTTGATTACACGCGCAACCTTTAAATATTTATCAAGTCGCATTTTCTTCTCCGTTATATTTTGCACTTCAAGTATATCACTTTTCGTCGCTGTCGGCAAGAAAAAATATGTAAACAATTTATTAACATGATTTGCAGGTCTTTGCCGATTCATCAACAACTTTTTCGCAGGTGTCATAGAGTGCTTTTTCGGCATCACTGCCCGCAAATTCACATTCTGCGGCGATTCTGAAAAGTCTGTCGCCGATCTCACTGTCGCCGACAGGTGCCTGTCCGATATTCTCGGGCAAAAGCTCCGACAGTTGTGCCGATCTTTCGTCCAGTCCGAATTTTTTTATTTTCCGTGCGAGTTTCTGCGCACGCATCAAAGACGGCAGAGTTCTTGCAACGCTGTCAAGTGCCTCGCTTGGCGCAGTCTGATGCTTCGACTGCATTTTTATCCTGTCCCAGCTGTCGGACTGTTCGTCTGCGGTTGCAAAGACAACATTTCCGAAAACGTGCGGATGTCTTGAAATCATTTTTTTACATATATCGTTTGCAACATCGGCGAACGAAAACAGCCCCTCTTCATCGGCTATTTCGGAATGAAATATTACCTGAAGAAGCAGATCGCCGAGTTCTTCGCGTAGCAGCGTCGGATCGCCACGGTCAATCGCCTCACACACTTCATACGTTTCCTCAATAAGATTTTTGCGAAGCGACTCATGAGTCTGCGCTCTGTCCCAACTGCAACCGTTTTCCGAACGCAGTATTTTCATTATCGACATCAGGTCATCAGTATTGTATACATCCTTTTCGGCGAATGTTTTTTCTTCCATAATACACATCCAACATCAAATTATATTTATCTATTTATCATGCCTGTTTTTTTCTTTTCCACAAAAAATCAAAATCCATATCGCGCAGGCATCCGAACAACACGATAAGTGCGGCATACACACATCCCGCCGCAAATATCGACAGAAACACCGACATCATATTACCGATGCGGCAGACGGCAAGTCTGTACACGTATGCCGCCGACAAAGCGCACATAACAGAGGCGGCGAACGGCTTGACAAAAACTCTGAAAAAGCCGGGGGCATGATTGGTTTTTGAAGCCAGAAACGCAAAATTTATTATGCATATCGATGCGTAGCAGGCAAACGTCCCCATCGGGGTTCCCGATATCCCCCATTTGCCTATCGCAAAATACGACACGGCAATTTTCACCGCACTCCCGACCGTCATGGAAAGTACCGGAACACTCACCCCGTCAACCGCCTGCAAAAGAGAGCCTGTCACATTGGCAAGTGCGATAAAAACAAGCGATGGAGCAAGCAGTGACAAAAGCGGTGCCGCCGACAGCGCGGCACTGTCCTCAAACAGCATCAGAAGCACCGGCTTTGAAAGAACCGCCAGACCGAATGCGGCAGGCATTGCAATGAGCGTCGTGGTGTTCAACACATTATCCATTGTTTTTATTATCCGTGCGCGATCGTTATTTGCCCTTGCCTCGCTTACGTAAGGTATAAGCCCGGTCGAAATCGGAACAATGAGTACGATCGGCATATTTACAAGCGCAACCGCAAGTGCACTGTAATTACCGTAAAGTGCGTTTGCAATCTCGGTTGTATAGCCGATATCGCTGAGTATTACCGTCGCAAGGTCAATGACTCCCGACAGGCTTACGACAGCGGAGCTGAGCGTCACCGGTATTGCGATACGGATTATTTCCCCTATCAGAGTCTTAACCGACGGCAGTGCAAATTCGCCGTTTTCTTTTCTCAGCAGAAGAGCCGTTTTATTTTCCCGTCTGCAATAACGAAATTTCATGAGGAGGAGAAGCACCATCGAGAAGGCTGACCCGATCGTGATGCCGAGGATGGCAAATGCAGCTACTTTTTCCGACGGATAGCCACGTTTCAAAGCATAATTTGCCAAAAAAACTCCGATCAACAACTTTCCTGCCGCCTCCGTTATCTGTGATACTGCCGTGGGCAGCATAATCTTATGTCCCTGAAAATACCCGCGTACCGCACCCATTATACAGACGAAAAGTATCGACGGAGATATCGCCGCAACCGCATACACAGACTTGGGGTTACCGACGGCATTTGCAAAAAAAGCCGAGCCGAATCCGAGAACCGCAAACGAAGTCAGTCCGACAACCGAAAAAATTACCGATGTGATTCTGTCTATACGTGCGACGAGCGTTGCACCGCCTGTCACACGAGCTCTTGCGACGAGTATTGAAAGTGCGATCGGCAATCCGGCGGTTGCAATCGTATAGAAAAGCAGATATATCGTATACGCGCCGGTGAAATAACCCATTCCCTCATTGCCGAGCAGATTTGCGAGCGGAATCTTATAAAGAAGACCCATTATTTTCACAATTATCCCGGACACGGACAGAAGCATGACCCCGGTCACGATAGACTTTTTCTTTTGTTCCTTCACGATCCGATACCTGCCTTATTTGTTCATATACAAATCATATGCAGGTCTTTTTTAATTTATCCGCACAAAGGCTCATCCGATAAACTCTCTGAAAAACGAATCCTCCGGAATATATTCGGTCGGAACCGACTCTATATTTTTGAATTTTCTTGCAAGTGCTTCGGCAACGTGGCGATATTCGCTGTCGTTCGGTACAAGCGAGAGAATCGCCGTTATGTCATTTCTGATTGCCGAAAGCTCATATGACAGTTCGGTATTTATCCTCACATCAGCTTTGTCGGCATACGGAAAGATGTTTTTTTCCTCATTTTCGGAAACGCTCTTCCAAAGATAAAAGGTAAATGCCGGAGGTGCGCTCCGGAAACGATAATCCCGCACTTTACGTCTGACCAGACGTATTTCACGCGGTGTGAATTTTTCTCCGCCTGCGTCGTATCCGTTTTCAACCGACGCAAAAACCGAAAGAGTATTCATTCCGTTCAAAAGCGATCTGAACTCGGGATAAAGTGCCTGTATACCTTCAAAAAGAATTATATCGCCCTCTCCGACATTCATTTCGCGGTAGCCCTGTCTTGTACCGGTTCTGAAATCATAGACGGGTATTGCAACACTTTTCCTGCCGCATATATCTTCAACACATTTTTGCAGATAAGAGAAGTCAAGCGACTGCGGACTGTCGTAATCGATCTCGACATTCAGGTCGATCGCTTCCCTGTTCAGCTCTGCCCTGTCCTTGAAAAAATCATCTATCGAAACGAGTCTGACATTTCTGCCCGCTTCGGACAGCGTTTTTGTAAGTCTGTTACATATTGTTGTTTTACCGGAGCATGTCGGACCGCAAAGAGTGATCGCTCTCAGACTGTCTGAATCTGACACCGC
>CALBLD010000280.1 GCA_937895775.1 uncultured Clostridia bacterium | reverse complement strand
AAGAGCGGAGATGTTACATATTACGATCATCTCGGCGAATTTGCTCCCAATTTCGGACGCATTGTTTCAAGATACCGCGATGACAAGTGGATGCTTGCAAGGCTTGACGATCCCGACAGGGTCGTCGGATTCGGAAAGCGTTCGTCAAACGAATATTTCTGTTACGGAAGCGGCGATCGTTTTACAACCACATCTTATATTACCGATGAAAACGGCAAATCGGACAGTAAGGTCGCGCTCTACAACTATACAAACGGAGACCTTATCGCGGAGGTTTCGGCGTCCGGATGCGGCGGTGTCGGCATATATGCCATGAGTTTCAATGACAGCACCGGCTATGTCCCGATTCAGCTCAGCTATACCGACAGTCTCGACAAGTGCGATCTCCTGCTCTGGATGTCGGCAAGCGAAAGCGGCGTAAAGGAAAAATGTACCGATTATACAGTATACGGAAGCGACACGACCCCCGAACTTAAAAAGCGTGCCGAAGAAATAGAGAAGAAGCACGGAATACGTGTTCATTACGACGAGATGTCGCTCATCGGCGCATTCGGCGACTACGACTGCAAGCCGAACACCGATAATCTCGGTCTTATGGATGCGCTTGCGCTTCTCAATGAGTGTCTGTCCCTTTATCCCGACGGATTTTTCGGTGATATCTGCGACGGTACCGATTACAATATGATAGAAATATATCTCTGCTCGGGTTTCGTTCCGCTCGACAGCTACGGGATCGACAATGCGATCGCACTCACATCGACAAAGGGCAGCTCGATAATCATGGCATTTGACATCAATTTCTCGTATATGCTCGGTCAGAACATAGCACACGAGCTTATGCATACCATGGAACACCGCATAGGCGATTATCTGAGTTCTCTCGGTATTTCCGCCGTCGATTACTGGGATGTCGCGAATCCGAAGAATTTCAGCTACTATTATTCCTATCATGACGATAACGGCAACAATGTATCGGACAAACGCTACACCGCAATGGATGACGAACATCCTGCCGATGCCTTCTTCTACGATCCTTATTCCAAGACTTTCCCGACCGAGGACAGGGCAAGATTTTTCGAGTACATGTACATAGAGGACGAACAGATCGTTTCGACACCCGCGATGCTTGAAAAGGCGCGCAGGCTTGCGGCACTGATACGCGCGGTCTTTCCGAGCGTTGCAAACTCTCCCGAACTTTGCTGGGAAAGTGCTACCGGAATCGTCGATATCGGGGAATTTATAAAAAATGCGGGCTGACACTGCAAAGCTGTCGGTCAAATGACAAACGGTCGCCGAAAGCAGAGACTTTCGGCGACCGTTTCAAAAAAAGAAAAAAAGTTTGCAAAAAACTATTGACAAACAGATAAATGTGTGATATCATAATCGGGCAATTGATTTGCGGGTGTTGTTCAATGGTAGAATTCCAGCCTTCCAAGCTGGCTGCGT
>CALBLD010000279.1 GCA_937895775.1 uncultured Clostridia bacterium | reverse complement strand
TGTTTGAACGCTTTGAACTGCTTTGTTCATATGCTCTCCGTTACGAGGACCGCGACCCGTCGTCACTTGATATAGACGATATGGGATACTGGATATACAGGCAGTATGTCGAGGTCGATGACGACTATAAGTCGGGTATATGGCGGGACGGCAAATTTGTCGAAGGGGATGGGATAGACTGCTCCGTGCCTGTCGATAAATTCGAGGAAGCCGCACACCGCATCTTTGATTTTGAGGGAACCGTAAAGGAAAGGGTTCTTGCGAACAAGGCGGACTTCAAGTGGCTGAACTATGATGCAGACGCAGACAGATTTGTCATAGTTATCGGCGGCATGGGCGGCGTTCCGATCGAGGAATGCGGATATACCGCCGACGACGGCGGTTACCATGTGTATGTCCGCACCGGGGATTTCGGCGATTTTGAATCGCAGGAAATAAAATGGGATGATTTTTACATAAAGTTCGATGTCGGATTTGACGGTAAGTACATAAAAATAAAAACAGTCGGAAAAGTAAGCGCACTTCCGACCGAAAATGAACTGATAACCCGTGAAACCGACCTCTCGGACGTAAAATACGATACCGCAGACGGTGTAAGCATTGAGGGCGACGGTGCGTTCCCCAAAAATACGACCGTATCCGCAAAAAGGCTTGATGACGGCGAGAGCGTCGATAAAGTAAAGAAGGTGCTTTCGGCAGAAGCCGACGGAGAGATTGTCGTCTTTGATATCGGTGCGACTCTGAACGGTGCGGCGGTTCAGCCGAACGGGAAGGTCAGGGTGACATTTGACATCCCCGAAAAGCTTTCGGCTGAAAATCTGAAGCTTTTCTATATTGCCGACAACGGCAATAAGGAAGAAATTGCGTTGACGGTTGATGCGGCAGACGGAAAGGCGTCAGCCGAGCTTGAGCATTTCAGTATTTATGCGCTTTGTAACGTCGGATCGAAGGCTCCGACGACCACAACAGGCACTTCATCCACAACGACCGGTGCGCCTGCGACAACGACAGGTGCTCCGTCAACGACGCGGGAACCCGGCTCCGGACAGTCTGACGGGGACGGAAATAACGGCTTGAATACCGGCGCGGTCTTTGCGATCTTTGCGGGTGTTGCGGCAGTTGCGATCGTCGTCTGTATCGTCATTGCGGTTTCGAAAAAGAAGAAAAATTAAAAAAGCATGCACTGCCCGATTCGGACAGTGCATACTTTTTTTGTATAACGGTTTTTTACTTGCCGAAATATCTTTTCAGAAGTCCCTCGAAGCCTCTGCCATGCCGGGCCTCGTCCTTTGCCATTTCGTGAACGGTATCGTGGATTGCGTCGTAGCCGAGTTCTTTTGCTTTCTTTGCAAGTTCGAACTTGCCGAGAGTTGCGCCGCACTCCGCTTCACTGCGGAGTCTGAGGTTCTTCTCTGTTGACGGGGTTACAACCTCTCCGAGCAGTTCTGCGAATTTTGCCGCATGCTCTGCTTCCTCGTAAGCTGCCTGAAGATAGAAAGCGCCGATCTCGGGATAGCCCTCGCGGATAGCCTGACGGCTCATCGCAATGTACATGCCGACTTCTGTGCATTCGCCCTCAAAGTTTGCTTTAAGTCCGTTGTAGACCTCTTCGTCGATCTTACCCTTTGCGCCGACGCCGATAACATGCTCGCAGGCATAGTTCAGCGAATCTTCTTTAACTTCCTTGAATTTTGAGCCGGGAACTCCGCACTGGGGGCATTTTTCGGGGGGAGTGTCGCCTTCGTGAACATAACCGCATACAGGGCATACAAATTTTTTCATAGTAATTATCTCCTTTTGATTTTTATTGTTTCGTTTGATTTTCTGATTTATTACATTCACGGCACAAGCCGTAAAAGACAAATGAATGTGAATCGATGCGCACACCGTATCTTTCTTCAAGCAGACTGTCGATGCCGTCCGCTTCATCCTGACCGATGTCTGTCAGACCCCGGCAGCACTTGCAGAAAAAGTGATTGTGATCGAAGGTCTGCGCATCGTAGTGAATGCTTCCGTCGCCCACGTCAAGCGAGATCGCCTCGCCTTGCTCGACGAGCAGTGAAAGATTGCGGTAGACTGTCGCAAGACTTATCTTCGGATAATCCTTTTTCAACTCGGCGTAGAGCCATTCGGCGTCCGGATGACATTTAACGCTTTTCAGAAGAGCAAGAAGCGCGTCACGTTGCTTTGAATGTTTGAGTGTTCGTTCCATCTGTGTTCCATAACGATAATAATTATTGTTTTTATTATTGTATCATAAAGATTCGGATTTGTCAATAGGTTTTTCGGATTTTCGGAAAATTATTTTATCGGCTCAAAATCGGACGCACCATGCTTGCAGAGCGGGCAGATGTAATCGTCGGGCAGACTGTCTCCCTCGTAGACATATCCGCAGACTTTGCAGACAAAGCCTTTTTTGCCGTCGGTCTCGGGAGCGGGTTTTACGTTTTTGTGGTAGTAGGCATATGTCATGCTTTCTCTGTCGGATAGTACGCGCGATTCGGTGATCTCGCAGATGAACATTCCGTGACTGCCGAGATCGACCTGTCCGACAACTCTCAGTGAAATGTAGGAATTTATATACTGCGGAAGCACGATCAGCCCATTTTTGCTTCTGTGCGGATCAACTCCCGCAAATTTGTCAACGCTTCTTCCGCTTCTGAAGCCGAAATTTTCAAAGAGTCGGAAGGGCGCATCGACCGTAAGGCAGTTTACATTCATGATGCCGGTCTTTTTTATTATGTGATACGAATAGTTCTCCTTGTTTATCGTAACGGCAATGCGGTTCGGGGAGCTTGTGAGCTGTGAAACCGTGTTGACTATAAGTCCGTTGTCACGTCCCGCATCATTTGAAGTAATTACATACAGTCCGTATCCGATGTTTGACAGTGAATTTGCGTCCGTCTGCCGGTCTTTGTCGCCGCGGAGCGAAATATATCCGGAGCAAAGCTCGTCGGCAAGCTCTTCAAGCTGCTTTTCGGACTGCCCGTTCAGAGCCGACCTGATGCTGACCGTTGTTTTTGCAAAGTCGATCGAGGGTGATGCGGAGAGCATATCGGTCATGACCTTTGCTGCGCGCGGTGCCCACGATCCGTTTTCGATGAAGCCGATCGTGCGCTTTCCGAAGCCGCGCTCGGTAAGGTGTTCGATGAAGGTTCTCATTGTCGGGAAGACGTCGGCGTTGTAAGTGGTCGATGCAAGTACGAGCTTGCTGTATCTGAATGCCTCGGCAACAACCGCCGACATATCGGTTCTTGCAAGATCGTATACGACTGTCTTGGGGCAGCCCCGCTCGTCAAGGAGTGCGGCAAGCTTTTTTACAGCCTTCTCGGTGTTGCCGTAGACAGAGGTGTAGGCAATAACTATTCCGTCCGACTCGGGATCGTATGACGACCACAGATCGTAAAGCTTCAGATAATCCGCGATACTGTCGGTAAGTATCGGTCCGTGAAGGGGCAGAATCTTCAAAATGTCGAGAGATGCCGCTTTTTTAAGTACAGCCTGTACCTGTCTCCCGTATTTTCCGACTATTCCGATGTAATAGCGGCGCGCCTCGTCCGCCCATGGCTCGCCGTCGTCCGGCAGTCCGAATCTGCCGAAGGCGTCAGCCGAAAAGAGCAGCTTTTCGCTTGATTCGTAGCTCATTGCG
The DNA here is from genome assembly GCA_937895775.1 of uncultured Clostridia bacterium. GTDB lineage: Bacteria > Bacillota > Clostridia > Oscillospirales > CAG-272 > CAKSQF01. The sequence goes on along the minus strand of CALBLD010000279.1, from coordinate 1,209 downwards.
ACCTCGGGCCAGTGTACCATCGGGGCGGTGACAAAATTCAGAGTGTGCTCTCCGAGGGAAAGAGTGCTTCCTTCGGTTACCGCAATGCGGTTGTCCGAATAATCGTTGCCGAAGAACTGCTTCATCATGACAAAAGCCTTTTCGGTCGCAACGACCGTCGCGGTCGGGTAAAGCTTTTTGAAGACCGCAATGTTTGCCGAATGATCCGGCTCCATGTGATGAATAATAAGATAGTCGGGAACTCTTCCGCAAAGGACCTTTTCAATGTTGTCGAGCCACTGATGGGTAAAATGTGAATCGACCGTGTCGAGGACCGCAACCTTTTCATCGGTTATGACATACGAATTGTAGGATACTCCGTTTCTGACGGCATACTGCCCTTCGAACAGGTCGATTTCTCTGTCTTCGACCCCCACATAAAAGATTTTTTCGGATATTTTCATCGGCGTTATCTCCTTAAACGATAATGATTATTATTATTGATTTTATTATACACGATTTTTCGGATTTGTCAAGAGGTTTTTGATAGAAATTTTTTCATGTGCGATAAATGTTGACAAAAAAATCTATCGGGAGTATAATTACAGTTGAGGGGGCATGTCCTGCGCAGCTTTTGCGGATATGTCCGGTATTTTCGTAGGAAAGGCAGCTTGCGCATTGCGCGGCGACAGGTTATATAATGTATGGAAGAGATCAGATCGGGGATTTTTGTCGGAGAACGCGCTCTTTTTGCGTCCGACGGGCTTTCGATATCCGATTCGGTTTTCGAGGACGGTGAATCTCCGCTCAAGGAGAGCCGCAACATAGAACTTACGGGGTCGATGTTCAAATGGAAATATCCGCTGTGGTATTGCGAAAATATAAAGGTAAACAAATGCTGCTGGTTCGACATGGCGCGTGCCGGTGTCTGGTACACAAACGGCATAAACGTTGCCGATTCGGCAATAGAAGCACCGAAAAATTTCCGCCGATGCAAGGGAATTGTACTTGACAATGTTTCATTTTCAAATGCCGCAGAGACGCTGTGGAGCTGTGAGGACGTAAAAATGAACAGTGTCGTTGCAAAAGGCGACTATTTTGCGATGAACAGCAGCGATATGGAGATAGACGGTCTGACGCTTTACGGGAACTACTCCTTTGACGGCTGTCGCAACCTGACCGTGCGGAATTCCCGCCTGCTCTCGAAGGACGCGTTCTGGAACTGCGAGG
>CALBLD010000278.1 GCA_937895775.1 uncultured Clostridia bacterium | reverse complement strand
AAAATATCCGAGACGGATGCGGCAAAATATTACACCGAGTCGAACATTGACATGATTGTAACAAAGATTGCGAAATCCGTCGAAACAAACACAAGCACACCCCCTGTACAGGCACCGACTATCGTGATTCCAAAAGGAGAATCGACGAACAAAATCAAGGAAAGCACCGACAACAGTTCGAAAACAGCAAAAACAGATGATGTTGTTATAATTAAAAACGGCAACGAAAAAAGCGAAACAAAGAATCGTTTTTCCTCAATCAAAGTTGATAACGATTCCGATCAGCATCCGCGTCTGCTTCTTTGGATACTTGCCATTCTTTGTGCACCGACACTGTTTTTGGTAGTATTCACCATACTCGGACTCAGCCTTTCGATAGCTGTTGCCATGGCAGGTTTGATTATTCTTCTTGTAACCGCAATTGCGGCAATCGTCTGCGGCGGATCGGGACTGTCGGCTATCGCTTTGATTTACGGGATTACGCAGATTATTTCCGAGCCGCGCTATGTCGGACTTCATGAGATCGGTCTTGCCATGATGTTTGCGGGGATAACGATTGCAGTAAGCATTATTTTGTATAATATTGCGGTCAGATTCATTCCGCTGCTCTATCGTCTGATAGGAAAAGCTCTCAGGGTTGGTTGGAAAAAATTAAAGCACTTTGCCGTTGCGGCATGGAAGGAGTGTGAGAATCTGTGAAAGTCACTTCGGTTATTTTTCTTATTGTTGCAATAGTTCTTACATTCGGTGGATTCTTTGCCTGCAAATATGCGAGAAGAATTGCTCCGAATGATGTGGCAATAGACGGCGAAACAATAAAAGACGGTACGATTTTTAATGAAATAGAATATTCGGATCAAAATATATCGCGAATAGCGCTTGACTTAAAAGATTGTACACTTACAATACACGGTAATTCAAAAACGTCGTATGCAAAGCTCAAAAATTTTGAGCCAAACAAATATATAGGCTCGGTTTCTAAAAAGACACTTACAATATCGAACAATATTTCGATAACCGATTATCTGAACCTTGACGGATCGGGCGCAAAGTTCGCCGGTGTATGGCGTACACTCCGTTCAATTGTACTCGGTGACGGAAAAGCAGACCGCGAGGTTGATCTGTACATTGCAAACGAAGAGGAAATCAAACAGATCGCACTGACTCTTTCGAATGTTACGCTGAGGCTTATCGATGTCAGCCAGACATGCGACATTTCGGTGACTGCCTCAAAGTCGGATATAGAGTTCAACGGCATTTCACCTTCCTCGATAAAATTTGAAGGAAGCTCCAGCAATATTTCTCTTCTGTCGATAGCTACTCCGAAGCTCACGTTTGAAACAAAGGACGGCAGCATCAATATGAGGAAGATTACCGGTGAAAAGATGTCATTTGATGTTGACAAGACCGATATAAATATGATCGAAACATCTTTTGAAACGCTTGATATCAAACAGACAGAGGGTGATATCAATATTTCCACGCCCTACTCAAAAGATAATTTCCAGCGGTCAATTGTTTTAAGCAACGGAGAAATCAAAGTCGGGACGCTTTCCGATGATGAGCCTGTTTCCATCGGATCTTCCGACACTTACAAAAACGATACACTTTCGTCATATATAAACATCGAGATCGAAAAAGGAAGCCTGACGATCAGGTACGGCGAGGAGATAATTCCTCCGAAAACAGAGGACAGTACCGATTCCGGTTCGCAGCAAGCATAATTTTCTTCTCTTTGTTTTATTTGTCACACAATATTGCAGTTTTTTTGTTATAAATCATTTCGTATTGCACACAATACTTTTGTACTCTTAAAAAGGAGTTGTAATATAAATGATTGATAAAATAGCATTAAGCCTGCTTATAATAGGCGGTATAAACTGGGGAAGCATCGGACTTTTCAGATTTGACATCGTCTCATGGATATTCGGCGGTCAGACGGCAATAGTCAGTCGTATAATCTATACGATCGTCGGATTGTGCGCACTTTGGTGTATCTCACTTCTTTTCAGAGAGCGTACTATGCCGCAAAGAAGCGCAGACTGATAAACACAAAAAAACACATCATCCCCGCAAGAGGATGATGTGTTTTTTATTTACTCATCTTTTCTCATAATCATTCCTCCACATGACAGCCGATGCGGGATCATTCATCGTAAACAGCGAGCAACCGGCAGAAGCAAGGTATTCCATTATATTGACATTGCTTTCTGCGCCAATCGCCTTTGATTTTCCGTTTGAAATAAGGTAATCACACGGCTCAATTCCATGTGAGTGCAGATAATTACAGTACTCTTTGACATCGATTTCCTTTCCCCAGATACATGCATAATCCAAAATAGTTTCGGGCGGATTTTCGCACTTATCAACATTATGC
>CALBLD010000277.1 GCA_937895775.1 uncultured Clostridia bacterium | reverse complement strand
CGAGGATGGTCAGAAACGAATGGATGAACCTTAACGGACAGTGGCAGTTTGAAATCGACCATTCGGACACCGGAGTTGAGCGCAAGTTCTACGAGCGCACCGATTTCGACCGCGAAATAACCGTTCCGTTTGTTCCCGAATCAAAGCTGTCCGGCATTGAATATGTAGACTTCATGAAGGCTGTATGGTACCGTCGTACCTTCACCCTTCCCGCTTCATGGAAGGGCGGACGCACGCTCATTCACTTCGGCGCGGTCGATTACAGAAGCCAGGTCTGGATCAACGGCAAGCTCGTCGGCAAGCACACCGGCGGCTACACTCCGTTCGCTTTTGATATCACCGACAGCCTTACCGACGGTGAAAACAGTGTTATCGTATACGCATTCGACGACACCCGCGACAGACTCCAGCCGAGCGGCAAACAGTCAATGAAATACAGCAACTATGCGGCTCAATATACCCGCTGCACCGGCATATGGCAGACCGTATGGCTTGAGCACGTACCCGATATCTATGTTGAAAAGCTGAAACTTACGCCCGATGTCGATGCGGGCAGACTTCTTGCACTTGTAAGCCTCAACGCACGTTATGAAGGCAAAGTCACCGCAGTCGTAAGCTACAAGGGTGAAGAGGTCGCACGCAAAGAGGTCTGCTGTGCGGCAAAATACGTTGAGTTTTCGGTTGATATCCCCGACGCACACCTCTGGTTCCCCGAATCCCCCGAGCTTTACGATCTTGAAATCCTTGCCGACAATGACAGCGTAAAAACCTATTTCGGCATGAGAAAAGTTGCCATCAAGGGCAACGCGATCGAAATCAACGATCGTCCGATATATCAGAGACTTGTTCTCGATCAGGGCTATTATCCGGACGGAATCTACACCGCTCCCACCGAAGAGGACATAAAGCACGACATCGAGCTGTCGATGGCAGTCGGCTTCAACGGCGCGCGCATGCACATGAAGGTATTTGAGCCGGCATACTCGTACTGGGCAGACCACATGGGATATCTCATCTGGGGCGAATACCCCAACTGGGGTCTTGACGTAAGCAAGCCTGCGGCACTGCTTTCGATGCTTCCCGAATGGCTTGAAGCGGTCGAGCGCGACTACAACAGCCCCGCACTTATCGGTTGGTGCCCCTTCAACGAGACTCAGGGCGACCGCAAGGCAAGCATATTCACAACTGTTTACGACGTGACACGCGCGATAGACCCGATGCGTCCGATCATCGACTCGTCCGGATGGACTCATGCCGACAAGACCGACATTTTCGACGTACACGATTACGATCAGAACCCGGTCACCTTTGCCGAGCGTTACAAACCGCTCATCACGGGCGAGGGAGATATCTACTATTGCCGCAACGCCGCCGAAACATACAAGGGTCAGCCTTATTTCGTATCCGAATTCGGCGGAACGCACTGGGATATCGACAGCGACGGCAGCGAGGGCTGGGGCTACGGCAACGCTCCGAAGGACATCGAAGAGGTTTATTACCGCATAGAGGGCTTTGTTACGGCACTGCTTGAAAATCCCAAGATGTGCGCATTCTGCTACACTCAGCTTACCGACGTCATGCAGGAAAAGAACGGCATCTATTCGTACGATCGCCGCGAAAAATTCGACCGCGAACGTCTCTATAAGATAATGACCAAAAAGGCTGCAATAGAGAAATAATTGCGGCATGCTCCGAAAAAATATCCGCAAATTTATTTTTGCGGATATTTTTTTCGTTTTGCACACTTTTCTATTGAATTTTTTGTTTTTGTATGATAGAATAGTCGGACATACCGCACGCTGACGCTAAATCCGAGGAGAACCGACATGAAAGATATTCTGCCGATCGAAAAAGGAAAAAAGCTCGAATTTTCTCACTTTCCGGACCCCCTTTGCGCATTTGTTTACCGCAACTTGGGCATAATTCCCACCGCAACAATGGCAAAAACGGTGGAGACAACCGAGGACGAGATACGCCGTCTTGCCGCAGACATGGGACTGCCGCCCGCAGAGCCGGATCCCCGTCTGACTGCCTGCGGATATCTGACCGTTATCCGTGCAAACTGGCATCTGCTCGATTACGAACAGCTTTGCACTCTTCTTGGGTGGTCTGAAGAGAAACTTACATACGTCATCAGAGAAGAGGATTTTTTCGGCGAAAAACTCGGCGGTTTCAAGCCTGATACCGGAAAGCTGCTCTGGCATGATTTCGACCGTTCATCCCTGGAGCCGATCCGCAGAGCGACAAACGACTTTTATGACCGTCTCCCCGCAAAAACAGCATCCCTGTTCGACTTCGGGAAATCCTTCGAAAAGGCTGCGATCGGCGGTGTCGGGTCAGCCTCCTTCCATGACGCGCGTTTTGAGGATCGGATTGTCTATCCCTACTGTGCGCTTTACGGCGACACCTTCCTTTCGGATCTCGATTTTTCTTTTTCCGACGAACTGCTTGAAGCTTATCGTGCGGTCGGCGTTAACGGGATATGGTGTCAGGCGGTCCTCTATACATTGGCTCCCTTCCCTTTTGACCGGTCACTGTCCGAGCATTACGAAATGCGGCTTGCGAACATGAAAGCTCTGACCGAGCGCATGGCAAAGTTCGGTCTGAAGCTCTATTTATATCTTAACGAGCCGCGCTCGATGCCGATTTCTTTTTTTGAAAAACATCCCGGACTTAAGGGAGCCGTTCACGGCGATTAT
>CALBLD010000276.1 GCA_937895775.1 uncultured Clostridia bacterium | reverse complement strand
AGTCACCTGCACTCCTGCTCTGAAAACATAGTTCCGCAAGAAGAACATGCATCAGCAGATTGCAAACATCATCCGGATAACCGTCAGTCCGTTCGAAGTGAATGATCTGCCGACAAATGAGCTCTGCCTGATAACTGTCTTCCGGTGTGAAAAACTCCGGCGGAAGATGATCTGATTTATCGCCAAGTAAAAAATGCAACCAATAGAACGAGGTTACGTTATCACTTGTTTTGTAACCGAAATGCCGTGTTCCGGGGTCAATGCGCAGGACATCGCCCGCGGTCAGTATCCGATTTTTGCCATTCGCATTTATGTATGCTGTTCCTTTTATCATAATAATTATTTCATTGCTGTCAATAACTCTGTCAGGGTGAATCCATACACTGTTTGAAATGAATTTTCCGCCGTGGATATATTTAAGACTGTTATACATAGTCGGATTTTTACTCCTTAACTACATCATTTGGAAATTGAAATTATTTGAATATGATATTATAATTATACCAATGGTGATGCACTTTGTCAATAATAAATAAAAATATAAGAAGGAGCAAGCAGATGGAAGCCATTACATTTGAAAAAACAAATATCACGGGCGGATTTTGGAAGCAAAAGCAGGATATGATACGAAACACGACAATATACAGTGTTTATAACCGATTTTCGGAAACGGGCAGATTTGAAGCCTTCAAATTCAACTGGAAAGAAGGCATGCCGAACAAGCCGCACATCTTCTGGGATTCGGATGTTGCAAAATGGATCGAGAGTGTTGCCAATCTGACATTGAAAAAAAGAGAACCGGATCTTGAAAAAATTGCTGACGGTGTTATTGATCTTATTGTCGAGAAACAAGACAAAAACGGATATTTTAACAGCTATTTTCAGCACATTGACCCTGCATCGAGATTCCGCAATCGTGACTGGCACGAGCTGTATTGCGCCGGTCATCTGATGGAAGCTGCGGTCGCTTACTATAAGGCGACGGGAAAAGACAAATTCCTGAAAGCGATGTGCAGATATGCCGACTACATTGAAAGACGTTTTAAAATCGATTGCGACACCGCCTTCAGAACCCCCGGACATGAAGAAATCGAGCTTGCACTTGTAAAACTGTACGAGTGTACCGGTGAAAAAAGATATTACGAACTTGCGGAATATTTTATCAACGAACGTGGAAAAACCGAGCAGGATACATACAATCAGTCTGATCTCCCGGTACGCGAAATAACCGAAGCAAATGGACATGCGGTACGTGCAACATATCTTTATTGTGCAATGGCTGATATTGCACGAATAAACGGAGATTCTGAGCTTGCTGATGCCTGTCGTCGTGTATTCAACGACATATATTTTAAGAAGATGTATATCACCGGAGGTATTGGTTCAACCTCTGCGGGTGAAGCATTTACAATCGATTATGATCTTCCGAATCTGCTTGCATATACAGAAACATGTGCATCCTTCGGTCTTGCGGTTTTTGCACATCGTATGCTTCTCATCGAAAATGACAGAAAATATGCCGAAACAATCGAACGGGAAATATACAACGGTTTTTTGTCCGGAGTATCGCTTGACGGTGATTCGTTTTTCTATGAAAATCCGCTGGAGGTAATTCCACGTCTGAGAAACAGGGACAAATACAACGGAGGAATCCATTTTCCGCTTTCGCGCAGGCAGAAGGTCTTTGGCTGTTCATGCTGTCCGCCCAATGTTACCCGCTTTATTCCGTCAATTGCTGATCTGATCTACACAAAATCGGATGCAGAGAACACAATATTTGTTCAGCAATATATGCAGTCTGAATCGGAATTTGATCTTCGCGGAAAATCGGTAAGACTTCAACAGACAACAAACTATCCTTATGACGGAAAGCTGAATATCAAATATTACGGAGAAAATGCAAAAATTGCCGTCCGTATTCCCGAATGGTGCGAAAAATATTGCGAGACAGCGCAAAACGGATATGCATACTACGACGTAACCGATGGCAGCGAAATCACCCTTGACTTCGGAATGCCTGTATATCTCGTAGAGTCAAATCCCAAGCTTGAAGCAAACTGCGGAAAATACGCCGTTATGCGTGGTCCGATAGTTTACTGTATGGAGGGAGTCGATAACGGGAACAGCCTTCGCGATATAATAACAGATGCTTCGTCTTTCACCGAGAAAGCCGACGAAGAACTCGGTGTAATATCACTTCAAACAACCGGAAAGAGGCGAAAGCCATTTGAAAGCGGCTCGCTTTATCAAAAAGCCAAATATGAGTTTGAAGATATCCCGGTCAAATTCATTCCGTATTACGCATTTGCAAACAGAGATGAATGTGAAATGCTCGTCTGGTTCAACGCAAAATTAAAACTGCGAAATCGGCTGAAAGCTATAAACTGAATTAAATATATCCACCCGTATAATTGGTGCCAAATCCGTTTTGAAATACGCATCAACATTAAGGGTGGATTTTTGTTTATTCGTTCTATCCCAAACGATCATGACATATAATATGATCATAAAGGGGCGAACACAATGACAGATGAAACAGCATATGTTATATCAAAACTGAACGGCGGAGTTGCTGGAGCAATTTCCGATCTGTGTGACAGATATCCGTCGCTTTCTGAGATAAAACTTCGTTCCGAACGACATGTAAGCTGTATTTCGTGCGGCGAAAACTATGTCTTCCCGTACAAGATCAGCAAACA
>CALBLD010000275.1 GCA_937895775.1 uncultured Clostridia bacterium | reverse complement strand
AAAATCATGCGCTCGATCATTTTTCCGCAACGTTGACGCCGGGAATTTATGCACTCATGGGTCCGAACGGAGCAGGGAAAACAACCTTGATGAATATCCTAACCGATAATTTGTCAGCAGATTCCGGTGAAATCAGGTACGACGGCGAGGATATACGCAAGCTTGGCAAAAAGTTTCGCGAAAAACTGGGGTTTATGCCGCAGTTTCCCGGAATGTATCCGAATTATACGGTCGAAGGCTTTTTGTGGTACATTGCTTCGCTCAAGGATATAAACAGAGACGATGCAGAAAAACAGATAAAGGAAGCACTTGAAACAGTCGAGCTTGCCGATATACCGAAACGCCGCATATCGGAGTTGTCCGGAGGAATGAAACAGCGACTTGCGCTTGCGCAGGCACTTATAGGCGATCCGGAAATTATTATTCTTGATGAACCGACTGCCGGTCTTGATCCGAAGAGAAGAATCTCTGTGAGAAACTACCTTGCGGGTATCTCGCTCAAGAAAATAATAATTATTGCAACTCACGTTGTAAGTGATATTGAAAATATCGCAAAAGAGGCTATATTCCTTAAAAAAGGTGTGATAACCGACTTCGGACCACCGCATCAGCTTGCGGCTAAGATCAACGGATGTGTTTGGAAAGTCAAATGTAACGTTAATGAGCTTGATAACATGCAAAGCAAATTTGATGTTATAAATATATCGCAAAACAATAATCTGTTGCTTCTGCGCATACTTGCCGATGAAGCTCCGACCGACGAGGCAACTCCGGTTCAGCCGACTCTTGAAGACTATTATCTGAGAGTTTTCGAAGAAAGACAATAAACAAATCAATAATACAAAACAAACCCTTTACTCTCTCGGGTAAAGGGTTTGTTTTATTCAGTTGTTTCTTGTGATTTTTGCAACAAAAAAGCCGTCTGTGTGATAAATGTCCGGGAAAAATGTCAGCATACCACTGTCCGATGAAATTTCTCTGAAGGAAAAGGGCAACAAAGAAAAATCAGGATTGTTATCAACAAATTTTTGTACCACATCTTCATTTTCAGCTTTTCTGAGTGTGCAAGTGGAGTATACAAGTATTCCGCCTTTTTTCAGATATGCCGATGATGCGGTAAGTATGGCATACTGAGTATCGTCAATACCGACAATTGATTCTTCAGGCTTGTACCTGAGGTCGCTTTTCCGTGAAATAACGCCGAGACCGGAGCAGGGAACATCACATATGACCCTGTCAGCCTTTCCGATAAAATCGGCGATAGGAATCGAAGCATCATGAGCAAAGACTTTAACCGACTTTACGCCGAGAATTTCAGCTTCCTTTCTGACAAGTGAAAGCTTGTTTTCATGCAAATCGCAGGAGACAATCTCCGCATTGTCGCCCGAAAGCATGGCTGCCGAAAATGTTTTTCCGCCGGGCGCACAGCATACGTCAACAATAATCTGCTTTTCGCGCGGATCGCAAATTATAGCGGCAAGCTGAGATGCCTCATCCTGAACAAAGCAACTGCCGTCGGTAAGAGGCGAAAATTCTGACAAGGGCAGTGCGGAATTCAATCTGACACCAAATGGCGAAAATCTGCATGGCGTAAGACAGTCGTAAGAATCCAGCAACTTATCTCTTGTGGTTTTCAGTGTATTTACACGGAATGTTATCTGACGTTTAACCGATAGTTCGGCAATCATTTTTTCGGCATGATCCGGATAATCTTTTTTCCATAGCCTACATATCCATTCGGGAACCGAATAGAAAACCGAAAGCCATCTTATCTCGTTTTTTTTCTTGTCAGGGTATTCGAGATGTTCTTTGTTGTCAGATATCTTTCTCAAAATACCGTTTATATACCCTTTTGCACGTGATGCATAGCGTGATGAAAGTCTGACCGTTTCATTGACTGCCGCACTGTCCGGGATCTTATCCATGTAAATAATCTGATAAATTCCCATCCTCAACAGAACTATAACCGGGAGATCCAGGCGTGAAAAGGGTTTTGAAGAGTAAATTCCGATAAAATAATCAAGCGTGACAGCTCTTTCGATTATACCATAGTACAATGATGTAAACAAAGCTTTGTCAACTCCTGTCAGAGAGTAGGAATTTACTTTATTATTCAGCTCTATATTCGAAAACTTTTTTTCCTTTTCGGTCAAAATGAGCGATTTGTACACAAGCTCCCGTATGTTCATTGCTGTCCGAGTACCTCGCCGACATCAATCTGGCGTCCGTTTATAAAATCGGAAGCAAGCATCGGCCTTTTTCCTTCGGGGGTAAGTCTTGTAATGCTTATTGTTCCTCTTCCGCAGGCAACCGTTATTTTGCCGTTTTTCAGTGACAACACTTTTCCGGGGCAATCGTTTGAAGTGCTTCTTTCCGATATTTCGGATGAAATGATCTTTATCATCTTGTTACGGTTTGTTGTATATGCAAGCGGAACCGGAGACAGCCCGCGTATCAGATTGTGAATTTCAAAAGCACTTTTTGAGAAATCTATATAACAGTCGGTTTTTTCGATTTTTTGAGCGTATGTCGCAAATGAATCATCCTGCTTTTGAGGAACGAGCTGTCCTTGCTCGGCTTTTATCAATGTGGACACAAGAAGATCGGCACCCAGTGTTGAAAGCTTATCATGTATTGTTTCAAAATTGTCATTTATGCCGATCGGAATTTCCGCTTTTTCAAGCATGTCTCCGGTATCGAGACCCTCAGCCATATACATGGTTGTAATACCCGTTTTCTCTTCACCGTCGATAATCGCTCTTTGCATTGGAGCTGCACCTCTGTATTT
>CALBLD010000274.1 GCA_937895775.1 uncultured Clostridia bacterium | reverse complement strand
TCGAATCCCTCAGGGTGGGCCATCAAGACACACGCAAAAGGAGCGTATAAAACTCCGCCGCGTGTGTCTTTTTTTATGCAAAACAGGGGCAAATTGCCGTTTTTATGGCAGTTTAGCGTATCTGATAATGTTATTTATTGTCTGTTTTGTCGTCGGGATTCTGGTATGCACGATTTTCAACATACGCCATCATGCGGTTATACAACACAACATAGAACAGTACGGCAAGTAAACTGCCAACCGCGCCCAGAATCGGAAATACGCTGTTGCCTCGTGTTTTTAACTTCAACAATACCATAATACCGATCCACGCCACGATGCATAAAACAATCATTGCAATATGTTCGCGCAACCACTTTTTCTTAAAAAATGTAATTTTCTCTTTCAAGGTAAAGGTGCTGTCCGCAAGTGCGGTAACAAGATTATCGTCAGCGGCTTTCTTAAATTCTTCCGCCTCAAGCCGCTCCCCGGCTATAATCTCGTTAATGCTTACATTGAATTCTTTTGAGAGCAGCGACAACATTTCAATGTTTGGCATATAGTTGCCGTTCTCCCAGCGCGAAATCGTTTTGTTGGTCACGCAGAGTCTTTCTCCGAGTTGTTCCTGTGTCATACCTTTTTCTTTCCGCAGGGCGGCGATAAACTTTCCTGTTTTTACTTGGTTCATTTTGCTCACCTCGAGGAGTATTATAGCATATTTCTCGTGAAAATTCTTCCCCATAAACAGCGAATATGTTACCCACGAACACCTAACCCCTTTTTTGTATTGTCATTAACAAAAGATCTTCGCCGCCCGCCGCATTATTTTATATGTTTGGGATTAATCCCCGTGGACGCCTGTCCCGCTTTCGGCTTAAAAAAACGCTCATGTTTGTTCGTCATAGACAAAAACGGCATACCAGTCGGTTTTACTTTTACCGTTTCATATCCGATACTGACAACAGGAAGACGACTCACATAAGACGTTGATTGTTTATAGTGAGTCGGAAGCAGAGTCCCAGTTTTTCGGCGGCTTTGCGACAAAGAAGCATACGACCGAGAAAAATTTCGAAATAGTCGGTTATGGGACATATTTCGGTGTTTATTGATAATCTCAATAAAATTTCCTTTTTTTCGGGATCAATCGAAAGATCGGTTTTGGTGACCGAATAGTTGACTCTGTCGTGTATGTCAAATGTCGATATGTCACGATTGCGAACCCGCGTTCTTCGTACATCCGATTTGTCGGCAATAATCAACGCCGCGGCAATCGAATTTACAGGCACACCCGTTCCTTCATCGTGATTTCCGATTGCGGTCGTAATCAAAGCGATTTCTTTCGGATCAAATCCCATTTTGTCAAGCAGACGGAACGCCATTATCGCGCCGCTTTGGCTGTGGTCAACGCGATTGACAAGGTTGCCGATGTCATGAAGATATCCGGCAATTTTTCCGAGTTCAATACTGCGTTCATCGGCTCCGAGCGTTTTGAGAATATATTCAACGCGTGTTGCGACGGTTGTTACATGTGCAAAGCTGTGTTCGGTATATCCGAGAGCGAGAAGCGAACGGTCTGCTTCTTCAATATAGGTTCTTATCGAACTGTTTTTGGTTATTTCCTCGTACGTCATCCGGTATTTCTCCGCTTTTTTAATTTTTCGTTGATTCTTCTTTTGCGTGTATGAGCTGTGTAATTGCATCATGATACGGTGTCGGACAACCGTATTTTTTTCCCAGTCTGCCGACTGCACCGTTTATAAAGTCGATCTCGGTTTTTCTGCCGTGTTCGATGTCCTGACACATCGATGCTTTTCCGGTGCCGTCGTAAGAAGCAACCTTGAAAACATCGGCTTTGACCTGTTCGATATCGAAATTAAGCCCTTCGCATTCTGCAACCCGTACTGCCTCTTCCAGAAGTGATTCGGAAAGTGCTTTTGCATATTCGTTTTCGGCGATAAAGCCGATGTTTGTTCCGAGGAGTGCTGTTATCGGGTTGATTGTCATATTTACAAAGAGCTTTTTCCATATGAGTTCCATGACATTCTCCGAATATTCCGCTTCAATTCCGGCGGATGAAAAGGCGGATACAACTTCTTTTGCGGCGTCTGCATCGCCGACGACGGAGCCGATAACCGTGGGTCCCGCACCGCTGTGATATATGTGTCCGGGTGAAAGTGTCACACAGTTGTGCTTTGTCGTTCCGACGAGAATTTTCCTTCTGTCTATATATTTTCCGATTAACTCGTCGTTGCCGAGTCCGTTCTGTAAAGTGAGAAAATATTTGCAGTTTTCGGCAAGCGCAATGTTTTCCGAAAGTGCGGCGTCGCTTGATGTATCTTTAACGAAAAGGATAACAAGATCATTCTTTTCGGTGTATTGCCCGCTTTTGAATATATTGATTTTTATGGTTCTTTCGGAAGAATCCTTTTCTTTTACGGTTATTCCGTTTTCGGCTATCATGCTTACCGTTTTGTCATATGAATCTATGAGAGTTACATCATGCCTTCCGGATAAAAGGTAAGCATAAAGACACCCCATTGAACCCGCACCGATGATTGTTATCTTCATTTGCAATTCACCCCGTTTCAGATTTCAAGTATCCAGCCGGCAGGAGCTTCGATCTTACCGAGCTGAATGTTGCGGAGCGTTTCGTAAAGACGTTTTGTATACGGTCCCATTTCTGACATACCTGCAGGGAAGCATATTTCTTTTCCGTGGTCAACGATTTTTCCGATCGGCGAAATAACAGCTGCCGTTCCGCAAAGTCCGCACTCGGCAAAATCACCGATTTCGCTGATTGCGACAGGTCTTTCCTCAACCTGCATGCCAAGCAGATTTTCCGCCACATACAGGAGAGAACGTCTGGTGATCGACGGAAGTATAGTCGAAGATTTCGGTGTAACGAGCTTTCCGTCTTTTGTTATGAATATTATGTTTGCACCGCCGGTTTCTTCGATATAGGTGCGTGTTGCCGAATCAAGATAGATATTTTCATCATATCCGAGTTTATGCGCTTCAACTATCTGATAGAGGCTCATTGCATAGTTAAGCCCGGCTTTAATATGACCCGTGCCGTGCGGAGCGGCTCTGTCAAGATCGCATACGCGGACGGTAAGCGGCTTTACCCCGCCTTTAAAATACGGTCCGACCGGAGTCGCAAATATTCTGAATTCAAATTCGG
>CALBLD010000273.1 GCA_937895775.1 uncultured Clostridia bacterium | reverse complement strand
AGCTGTGTTGTCAGTCTTTCGCCGCCGACAGCGGTATCAAGCGGCGGAGTAAACACGGGAGTAAGAATCATATTGATTCCGTTTGAAACGGCGGTACGCACAAAGTTGTCGATTATTTTCCAATGAGTCTCCGACCAGACATCGCAGTTATAATAGCTTGCAAGGCAGTCGCAATGGAGCCATTCGGTATATATAAGCTCCTGTTCAGGAAGAAGCGCATCGACAATATGTATATCGATCCTGCTTTCGGACACGGTAATCCCCGACGCATCCGAAAGTTTTACCGAAACATTATAGACTCCCGCCTTCGGAGGTGTTGCCGTATTTCGAAGATCAATCTCTATCCAGACCGATGAAAGCTTCCCCCTTAGCACCGACACGCTGTTATTATAATGAAGTCGGTCGAGCAGGTCGGGATAAAGTCCGGGTTCCTTTGACAGGTAGTTCGGATCGTCAACATTTCCGTAAGTCGGAAATTCAACCGGGACGTTTTTTACGGCTCTTACCGATACTTTACCACCGGGCACTCCGCTGACCGAAATATTAAGAAGCGATCTGTCGGGAGCATCGTCGCCCGTGCCGACAAATGCAAGCTGAAACGATATTCTTTCATTTTTCATTGCCGACATTTCCGAAAATGCGGGATAATCATCAAGTTTTTTATCAATGAAAATTTTTTCAAGCGAGGACACTGTTTTTGCTTCGACCATAGTAAATTCTCCGATCGGGTTTGGTTTATCGTCTGATTATATCACGGCAAGGGTCAAATGTCAACAAAAACTCATCTTTTTTTGAAATAACGTACAGAATGTGAAAAAGCAATTTTTTCGATCAAAAACAGTCCGAAACAACAAAAAAATCCGCAAAAAACCTTGACAAAAGGCTTTTTGTATGATATAATTTCAGTCGCCGCATGATGTCGAGGCTCAAAGCGGAGTGATCTCCCCCTCACAGCCAGCGAGTTTTGTACCCACGCAGGTACGATGTTGAAAGGATTATCTCAGATGTACGCAGTAATTGTTACCGGCGGCAAGCAGTACAGAGTTTCGGAAGGCGATATCGTCTTCATCGAAAAGCTCCCTGCCGAAGTCGGCGAGACCGTTACCTTTGATAAAGTTGAGCTTGTAAGTGCAAACGGCGATCTTAAGATCGGCACTCCTTATGTCGACGGTGCAAAGGTTACCGCTTCTGTCGTAAAGAACGGCAAAGCAAAGAAGATCTATGTATTCAAGTACAAGGCAAAGAAGAACGAGAAGAAGAAGATCGGTCACAGACAGCCTTACACGAAGGTACAGATCCAGACTATTTCCCTTTAATTTTTTGCACGGTGATTTAAAATGACAAAAATCACATTTTTCAAGCAAAACGGCATTTATTACGGCTTCAAAGAAGTCGGACACACGGGCTTTGCCGAGGCAGGCGAGGACATTCTCTGCGCCGCGCTTTCGTCGATGACCATGCTGATAATCAATGCCATCGAATGTTCCTACGCATCGGATGTCGATTACAAAATCGACGAGAAAACCACCGATATTACGGTCTGCTGCAAGGCGGCACTTCCCGAATATTCGGATGATGAAAAAAAATCTTTTGCTATTTCGGGTCTGTTTCAGGCTTATTTCTTACAGCTTAACGACATGGTCGAAGATTATTACGATTTCATCGAGGTTGACGAAACCGAGGACGGGGAATAAAATCTGAAAACGGAGGTAATTACTCATGCTTAGAATCAGTTTACAGTTCTTCGCTCATAAAAAGGGTGTCGGTTCGACAAAGAACGGACGTGACAGTGAATCGAAGCGTCTCGGCGTAAAGAGAGCTGACGGTCAGTCGGTTCTTGCCGGAAACATTCTTGTCAGACAGCGCGGCACTCATATTCATCCCGGCGTGAATGTCGGAATCGGATCTGACGATACACTTTTTGCTCTTAAGAACGGCAAGGTGAAGTTCCAGATCGTTGCCGGCGGCAAAAAGACAGTAAACATAGTTACCGAATAAAAGGTAGCTTTCAATGACGGAAAACGGAGTTATGCGGATTGCATAACTCCGTTTCTGTTTTTATGTTTTTCACAGTTCGACCGGAATTTCCCTTCCTATATCGAAGGCATAGATAACGGCACTGCTTACCGTTCTTCCGCACAGCTTCTTTATTGCCTGTGCGTAATAAGACAGCTGATTTTTATATTCATCGGCAATCTTTTTCACTGCTTCTTCACTGTTTTTCGGATAAACTCGGTCGGTTTTATAATCGACAAGTTTCACGGTACCGTCCGGCAGGACAAAGAAGCAGTCGATCACACCCTGAACAAGTATTCCCGCATCTCCCACACTCTCATGCTTTTCGGTGTCTTCGGTAAAATCCGATGCAGGCAGTTCGATAAGAAATCTGTATTCCCTGTGAAGTTCCGCGGCGTTTTTCATCTGACCGAACAGTTCCGAAGCGAAGAAATTTTCCACGCTGTCGAGGCGAACAAGAGACGCAGATGTCTTATCAATAAATCCGTTGTCGAGAAGTCTTGCAAGCTCTGCGGCAACCCCGTATCTTTCAGCATTGTCGAAATCGCAGAACTGCATGAACAGGTGTGTTGCGGTTCCGATCTCGGCTCCTGTCGGCTTTTTATCCGGGCGCAGAAAATCGGGGACGCTGTCAAAATGATAACGCACTTCCGACCGACTGTCATCGTCAAGATATGATGGATAAAGTGCGGACACAGCCGCTTTCGAAGGAAGCTCTGCTTCAGCCCGGTGGGGATATACAAACTCCATCCTTCTTCTCAGTTCATCAACATCTATATTTTCCTGCTTGCTATCGTCATCCGTTTGCCGTGCGGGACCGAGCTTTTTCGGATTGTTCACGAAATCATCATCTATTCTGACAGTCCGCAGATCACATACGCTATCGTCATTTCCCACGGTTGACAATATCCATTTAAGATATGATTTCTGCGCACGCCAGACAAAGAAGTCACGGTTTTCTCCGTCTTCGATACATTTTTCAATAAAATCCTCGGGTGATCCCGCACTCCCGGTGACATACAGTTCCTCTTTGGGTCTTGTCAAAGCAACATAGAGAACCCGCATTTCCTCATCGATCGTATTATCGATAATCCGTTCCGCGACGGCACGTCTGGTAATGGGATTATATTTTGCATATCCTTCGCCCGTACTCAGCGAAAATGCAAATCCCATATCCCTTTCGCTGAGCAGATCGCCCTGCGAATCCTTCATATTCACCTGTCCGTTTGTGCGGCAGACAAAGACGACCGGAAATTCGAGTCCTTTTGACTTATGTATCGAAAGTATCCTGACCGCATCATGCGATCCGTTTGAAGCGGTTTTTATCAGAGATTTTTCACCGCTTTCTATTTCCGCGATATAGCGCATGAAATTATGAAGTCCGCGGAACGAACCGCTCTCAAATGTACGCGCGATATCGTAGAACATCCGAAGTCTTGCGGGAGCGTCCGGGTTGTCGGTTATCCCGCTGACGATTGACGGCAGAGCGGTTTTACGATAGATATAACGCACCAATTTATCGGTGGAATTGCCCTCAGCAAACCTGCGGCAATCGTTCAAAAAATCAAGAAAGACTCTTCCCTTTTCGAAATCACCGTTTTCAACCGCCCTGCAGAGCGATTCATACAGACAACAGTTTCTGTCAGCCGATCTGAAGCCGATCAGCTCATCAAGGGTTATTCCGAAAACGGGGCTTTTCATTGCACCGGCGAGTGCCATGTCCCTTCTGGGATTGTCGATTGCACCGAGCAGAGCCAGCATCAGCAATATTTCGGGCATTTCGAGGAAGTTGTCTGTTTCACGACTTTCACAGGCAATCCCGCGTTTTTTCAGTTCGTTTCTGAAAAACTGTTCGGAGCCTTCGGTACTTCTCAGCAATATTGCAATATCGGATGCCGATCTTCCGCCTTCTATCAGTGTTCTTATCTTATCGGCGACATATGCCGCCTCGCAGACCTCGGGCGGCGTACTGCCGTCCGATGCGATT
>CALBLD010000272.1 GCA_937895775.1 uncultured Clostridia bacterium | reverse complement strand
AACTGACCGAGCTTAACCGCAGGATAAGGGATATAAACTCAAGAATATCCGGTGATTTCAATGAGGCAATAACCGGTGCAAAAACGATAAAAACGCTGGTTGTGGAAGATAAGATCGAGAGCGGTTTCCGCAAGGACAGCAGTGAAATGAAGAAGGTGTCGGTGCGCACCTCAAGAATACGCGCACTGTTCGGATCGACCATAATCTTTGCCTCTTCCATATCGCTCGCAATCGTACTCTGGCGCGGCGGTATAATTACACAGCAGGGGGTTATGCTCATAGGAACCCTTTCGCTTCTTATGTCATATGCGCAGGGGATAATCGAGCCGATAAGATGGATAGTCGATGCAATTTCCAATATGATCGCGGTTCAGGTAAATATAGAACGTCTGACAAGGCTTCTCGCAACCGGGTCGGATGTTGCCGACCGTCCGGATGTTATCGAAAAATACGGAACGACCTTTGAACCCAAGAGGGAAAACTTCGAAAAGCTTAACGGCGATATCGAATTTGTCGATGTTTCCTTTCATTATCCGGACGGAGAGGAGACCGTTCTCGACCATTTCAATCTGAAAATACCGCAGGGATCGAATGTTGCGATCGTCGGAGAGACCGGTGCCGGAAAATCCACCCTTGTCAATCTCGTGTGCAGATTTTATGAACCCACATCCGGAAAGGTGCTGATCGACGGCAGGGACGCAAGAGATCGTTCGCAGCTATGGCTTCACAGCAATATCGGATATGTGCTTCAGACGCCTCACCTGTTCTCGGGAACCGTACTTGATAATCTGCGCTATGCAAAGCCGGACGCAACAGAAGAAGAAATAGAAAATGCCTTAAGACGCGTGTCGGCGGATGAAGTCGTGGCACGTATGGAAAACGGAATAAACAGCGAGGTCGGCGAATGCGGTGACCTGCTGTCTACCGGCGAAAAACAGCTTATTTCGTTTGCAAGAGCAATACTTGCCGATCCGCGTATACTTATACTTGATGAGGCGACCGCATCGGTCGATACCATAACCGAAAAGAAAATACAGTCGGCAATCGCCGAGATCACAAAGGGAAGGACTTCGCTCGTTATCGCACACAGACTTTCGACCGTAGTTGATGCCGATATTATCCTTGTTGTAAAGAACGGCAGGATAGTTGAGAAGGGCAGGCACTCCGAGCTTATGGCACTGAGGGGACATTATTATTCACTTTATACAAGACAGTATGAGGAAGATGCAACCGCAGATGTGCTTGTTTGATAATATGCAAAAAAACTTTTAAAAAATGAATTTTTTTTCAAAAAACCTCTTGACAAATGTATTTTTATGCAGTATAATAGGCACATCAAATTTCAAACATGCATTTTACGGAGGACGAAAAAAATGAAAAAATTCATTTGCGGAGCGATATGCTTCATAATGATCGCAACCATGCTTGTCGGTTGCGGCGGTGCAAAAAAGGCTAAGATCATTGAGATCGAGCTGACTCAGGAGGATTACGCATTCGGCGTGGACAAGGATCAGCCCGAACTTCTTGAAAAGGTGAACGCATTTATCAAGAAGATCAAGGAAAACGGAAAGTTCGATGAGATCTGCGATCACTATTTCGGAAGCAGCGAAAAGGTCGGCGTGAAGTCGGCAGAGTATGATGCTTCAAAAGATCAGCTCGTGGTTGCGACAAACGCAAGCTTTGAACCGTTCGAGTATAAGGAAGGCGATACATACTACGGTATCGATATGGAAATCGCGGCACTGCTTGCCGAAGAACTCGGAAAAGAGCTTGTAATAAATAATATGGATTTTGATGCGGTCTGCCTCAGCGTAGGGCAGCATAAGTGCGACATCGCAATGGCGGGACTTACCGTCAAAGAGGACAGGAAGGAACACGTCAACTTCTCCGAAACCTATTATAAGGCATCTCAGAAGCTTATCGTATCTTCGGACGATACGACTTTTGACAACTGCAAGAGTGCAGAAGATGTCATTGCACAGCTTCAGAAGCTTGACAGCAAGATCACCGTGGGTTATCAGAACGGAACAACCGGTAAGATGTTCGTCAATAACGAAGACGATTATGCATCCAACAATTTCAAGGTTACCGGAAAAGGCTATAAAAACGGATCGCTGGCAGTTCAGGATCTGCTTAACGGAAATATAAACTATGTCGTGATCGATTCCGCGCCGGCAGATTGTATAGTAAAGGCACTCAACGGCGACAAGTAAAAAAGATAATGAGCGGCATGTGAGGTTGTCTCGTCGGAGACAGCCTCAAATGCTGTTTGTAAACCTCCCGAAAGGATAAAAAGATGTCCGATTTTGACAGAAAAATTCAAACCTTCATCAAATATTTCATAGATTACGGCGGATATCGCGAGGTGCTGACCGGGCTGAAAAACACGGCTGTGATTGCCGTTCTCGGCTTGCTTATCGGTATTGTGATCGGTACGCTGATAGCCATTGTGCGCGTGATGCCGAAATATAAACGACTGCCGCGTGTGCTTGACAAAATATGCGCCTTTTACGTTGCGCTTTTCCGCGGTACGCCGATCGTTGTTCAGCTTCTTGTCTTTTATTACGTTGCGCTTCCGCTCATGGGACTGAATCTTGATTCGGTAACCGTTTCGGTGTGTGTTTTCGGACTCAACAGCGGCGCATATATATCCGAAATAATGAGAAGCGGTATTCAGTCGGTCGATCGCGGTCAGATGGAGGGCGGAAGATCGGTAGGTCTGTCCTATTCGACCACAATGATAAAGATCGTAATCCCGCAGGCGGTTAAAAACATATTGCCGACGCTCGGTAATGAATTTATCGCCCTTATCAAAGAGACGTCTGTTGTTTCGTTCGTCGGTGCGGTCGATCTTTACGTTGCCTTCAACAATATAGGCTCGACCAGCTACGAATTCATGATTCCGTATATCGTAATGGCACTGCTGTATATAATCATAGTTCTTGTAATTACACTCTGCATAAAAATTATGGAAAGGAGCCTCGGTAAAAGTGATAGAGGTCGTTAATCTGACAAAAAAATTCGGCGATGTTGAAGTGTTGAAGGGAATAACGACAACTGTTGCCGACGGCGAAAAGGTCGTGGTCATAGGACCGTCCGGAAGCGGAAAATCGACATTTTTGCGCTGTCTCAACTGTATGGAGGATCCGACCGGAGGTTCGATCTTCTTTGAGGGCGAGGATCTCGCCGATATGAGAGTTGATATAAACCGCCACAGAGAAAGAATGGGAATGGTGTTCCAGCAGTTCAATCTCTTCAATAACAAAACCGTGATAGAAAATATAATGCTTGCCCCGGTTCATATAGGAAAGGTGAGACTTGCACAGAAAAAAAGAGCGAACGCCCGCAGAAAATTTGCAAATCTTTTCAGAAAGCAAAAACTGCCGCTCGAACCGATCACCGAAAGCGTAAAATCGATAAAGGAAAAGGCATACGAAAATGCCTGCTCGCTTCTCGACAGGATAGGACTTCGCGATAAGGAAAATGTCTATCCGTCCACCCTGTCGGGAGGTCAGAAGCAGCGTATAGCGATCGTGCGTTCGCTTGCAATGAATCCGAAGGTGATCCTTTTTGACGAGCCGACATCGGCACTTGATCCCGAAATGGTCGGCGAGGTTCTTGACCTGATACGTAAGCTCGCCGCAGAAGGAATGACGATGGTAATCGTCACCCATGAAATGGGATTTGCGAGAGAGGTTGCGGATCGTGTAATATTTATGAGTGACGGAGTAATTACCGAAGAGGGAACACCCGAAGAACTTTTTGATCACCCGAAAAATCCGCGTACACAGCAGTTTCTGAAATGTGTGCTTTGAAATAAAAACAGCAGGCTGTGAAGTCTGCTGTTTTTTTGGTTGAGATTTATTTATTTCTATTGACAGCATTTGCAAATGTTGGTATAATGAATCGGATACCTGTTGTCCGTACATGATGCGGATCGTAAGGAGGAGAATATGCTTAAAATTGAACACTTGACAAAGACATACGGCGATAAAAAGGCGGTTGACGATCTGTCACTGCATATCGCAAAGGGCGAAATATACGGATTTATAGGGCATAACGGAGCGGGCAAGACCACGACTCTGAAGTCGGTGGTCGGCATACTCGATTTTGACGGCGGAAATATTTATATCGACGGCAAGTCGATAAAGGATGCGCCGATAGAATGTAAGAAGAAAATTGCATATATCCCGGATAACCCCGATCTGTATGAATTTATGACGGGAATAAAATATCTCAATTTTGTTGCGGATATTTTCGGGGTTCCCGCCGGTGTACGCAGTGAGCGGATAAAAAAATATGCCGATGCATTCGGACTTACCGATGACCTCGGACAGCCGGTTTCCGCCTATTCGCACGGTATGAAGCAGAAGCTGGCGGTGATATCGGCATGGATTCA